>CAZXCO010000236.1:0-2091 GCA_964639095.1 uncultured Solibacteraceae bacterium | reverse complement strand
ATCGACGCGGTGCGGTATCCGCACTTCGCAGAGCTGGCTCGCGGCTCGACCTGGCATCGGAACGCCACCAGCGTGCACCCGGTGACCACGAACGCGGTGCCGGCAATCCTCGACGGACGCTATCCGCGCCAGGATCTGATGCCCACGCTCGAAGCGCATCCGCAGAACCTGTTCTCGCTGTTGAAGGCCACTGGGAAATTCGAACTGGCGGTGTTCGAACCGTATACGCGCCTGCTGCCCCCCGACCCCCGCGCGAGGGCTCGGGGCGCCCGCAGCGCCTTGGGCGAGTTCTGCGAGATCCTGCCATTATTGCCGATTGTTTTTGTCCATGCCCTGTTTCCGTCTGATGTTCCCTTTGAACGTCCGGACATCCCACGGCTCTGGTTCGGCTTACGTTCGAGCTGGGAGGTCGATCGGAACCAGCGCCGCGGTTTGGTGCGATACCCCTGGGACTCGGATCGCAATCAGCAGTTGGAGCACTTCGGCGATTGCCTGACGCGCGGCGACCAGCCGGCGCTGTATTTCATGCACTGCGCGCTGCCGCACGTGCCGTGGTGTTAT
Organism: uncultured Solibacteraceae bacterium; assembly: GCA_964639095.1. Classification (GTDB taxonomy): domain Bacteria; phylum Acidobacteriota; class Terriglobia; order Bryobacterales; family Bryobacteraceae; genus BOG-234. The sequence goes on along the minus strand of CAZXCO010000236.1, from coordinate 1,530 downwards.
CTGCCCTCGGGACGCCGGTATCGGCCCGATGGGGGACCTTCGTTCGGCACGTACGCGATGGGAACGGTCGGACTCAAAGAAGAGATGTGGCAGACCGATCCGCTGGCTGCCGACCAGGGTTGGCAGCGGTATCTGATGCAGTTGCAGTGGCTCGATCGGGAACTGGGCCGGCTGATCGCGCAGCTGAAGAAATCCGGCCTGTACGACGAAACGTTGATCATCGTGACTGCCGACCACGGGATCTCGTTCCGCGCCGCCCATTCCCGTCGGCAGATTGACGACGAGACTTTACCCGACATTGCCTCGGTGCCCCTGTTCGTCAAGGCGCCGCATCAGCAGGAGGGAACGATTTCATGGCCAGAACGGAGCGAGAGTAACAGAGGCGTAACCGCGATGTCAACGAACTTTTATCGCCTTGGAAAGGCGCGGGATTTAATGCTTGACAAAACGCGCGCTGCGATGACGGCCGAAGCGGACCGGTTTACTCCACAGGGCGCGGCGCGCGATAGCCGTTCTTCGCCACGATCGTGTATTTCACCGGCTTGCCCTTCTCGTCCTTCACTGCGAGCGGCTGATTCGTCGCCGGGTTCACCAGTTCCACTTTGATCTTGCGATAGCTGCCGTCGTGGGCCTTGTTACTTGGCACATAGGTGAGCACGTATTGGCTTCGCAATGCCTCGTGAATCGACTGGAAAATGGTGCCGTACTCGCCCTCGAACCGCGGGAAGTACGCCTGTCCGCCGGTCTCCTTGGCGAAGGTGCGCATGGCGTTGTCCGCCTGCAGGAAATCCATGCGGGCGATCGAGCCCATGTAGGCATCATTCATTTCTCGCTGCGCCTGCATCAGGCTGACGATGTAAACCGGCACGGCGGCTTCCTGCAATTTTTTGCGCGCCTGGTCGTAGGTGATTTTGCTGAAAGTATCGATTCCGGTCGAAAGCAGCAGGATCGCTTTGCGCCCTTCGAGTTCAGACATGCGATCGGCAGTATCGGTCAGGGCATCGTACAGATTGGCTTCGGAGAAGGCGGGGATCGTCAAACGGTGCAGGGCTTCCTGCGTCTTGGAACGATCGGTGGTAAAGTCCGTGAGGATCTCCGGCCTCATGTCATACGCCACCACCGCGACGTAGTCCTGCGGCTTCAGCGTGCTGGCGAACCCCCAGGCAAGCTGCAGCGTCTGGAACCAGTTCATTGAGTACAACCGCTGGAACCGGTTGCTGAATTCGATCACCATCGTGATGGTCATCGGCGCTTCACCGGGGCTCACCGCATTGACCTTCTGGGGAACGTTATCCTCGAGCACGCGGAAATTGCCCGAGGGAATGCCAGGAATGAAGTGGCCCTTGTTGTCCATCACCGCGACGTCAACCGTAACCATATCGACGTCGGTCTTGAACTGGGCGTCGGCCGGAAGTTCTCCCTTGTCCTTCTTGCTGTATTGGGAAGGGATCTTAGGCTGGCTGGATTCCTCGCCGGTGTCTTTCTTCGTATCGTCGGCGGTCTTGCGCTTCGCCACCGTCCCGCCGGATG
>CAZXCO010000235.1:0-9953 GCA_964639095.1 uncultured Solibacteraceae bacterium | reverse complement strand
GACGTATCGAAGCTGATCGCGAGGTGAAGAGCGGCCTCCGGCGTCACGACGAGCGTGAGCGGAAAATTCGCGCGGCGGAATAACCGCAGATCAGCGATCCGGATATTGCTCCCGGACTCCCGCAGCGGGTAATTCTCGAAGATCACCAGACTCTCAAACAGCGGCTCGCCCGGCCGGATGCCGCTCCAGCCCTGAACATCGACGAGCGAGTTGTACGCGTGCTGTTCGCGCTCGACCTGCTCCGTCATCAATCGTCGCAGCCAGTCCAGCAGCACGCCGCCGAATTGCACACGGACCCGCACCGGCAGAGCATTGATGAAGACTCCCACCATGGCTTCCACGCCGTGAAGCCCGGGAGGACGGCCGGAGACGGTGCTGCCGAAGACCACGTCCGGTTCACCGCTGGTCCGGCTGAGCAGCAGCGCCCAGGCGCCCTGCACGAGACAGTTGAGAGTCAGGCGGTGTTGACGGGCCAGTTCCTGCAGCGCCGAGGTGACGGCCGCGGGCAGCCGGATCTCCCGCTCGTCGTAATCCGCGTTCGCTTCGCCCGCGTCGCGGCGCGCATGGGCTCCGATGCGAGTCGGTTCCTCAAAGCTGCCGAGGCTTTCCCGCCAGTACGACTCGTCCTGCTCCGGATTGCGTTTGGCCAGCCACGCGATGTAATCCCGGAAGGGGCGAGGAGCCGGCGCCTGCAGGTCTACCCCGGCGCACAGAGCCTCGTACGTCGCGAATACTTCCTTGACGACGATTGCAGCCGACCAGCCGTCGAGGATCAGGTGGTGGTGGCTCCAGATGAAGTGATAGCCTCCGTCCGCAAGATGCAGCAGAGTGCAGCGCATGAGCGGCGCTTTGCTCAGATCGAAGCCCTTTTGACGGTCGCAACGGAGCAGTTCTTCCAGCCGTGACTGCCGTTCCTCAGGTCCGATACCGCGCCAGTCCTCCTCGATCCATGGCAGATCGACGTGCTTCCGGACGATCTGCAGCGGCCGCTTGCGGTTCTTCCAGTAGAAGCCTGTCCGCAACACCCCGTGGCGGTCCATCGTCCGTTGCCAGGCGCAGCGGAACTTGTCGGGGTGTTCCAACAGCTCCAGACGGCAACTCACCTGCTCGAAGTAGACCGGAGATTCCGGAGCCAGGAGAGCGTGAAACAGCAGGCCCTCCTGCATCGGTGAGAGTGCGCCGATCGCCTCGATGTTCTGATTCGGATTTTGATTTGTCGCGCCGGGATTACTCAAGATCAGCCACCAATCGATCCAATTCCTCCTGACTCAGATCCGCCTCGGGAAAGTCGGAGGGTGTGAAGCCGCCCGCTCCTGGAGAGAGACAATCCGCCAGCAGCGATTCGATACAGGCGAGAAAGTTGCCGGCCAGGTTCTCGACGGTCGCCCGCCGATGGAAAGCCGTGCTGTAGACGAACTCAATCTGCAGACACCCGTCTATCAACTGGCCGATGACGTCCAGCAAATAAGCACGCCTGCCTGAGGGCGCCTCCTCGGAACCGGCCCCGTCAGTGGCGACCCCCAGAATCGGCTCGACCGCGAGCCCGTCGACGCGGCCTAGATAATTGAAACTCACCTGCGCGTGGGGCATTGCCGCCAGGCGTTCCCGCAGGCGGGCGTCCGGGCTCAGGTAGCACAGGAGCCCGTAGCCGATACCGCGCTGTGGAACACGGCGCAGTTGGTCCTTGATCGATTTCAGAGCCGCCGCCGGGCCGCCGTCCCCGATCATCAGTTGCACCGGAAAAATCGACGTGAACCAGCCCACCGTGCGCGAGACATCGAGATCGTCGAAGAGTTCTTCGCGGCCATGCCCTTCGAGATCGATCAGCAATGAGTGCGATCCGGCCCATAGCGTGAACGCTTGCGCCAGAGCCGTCAGCAGTACCTCATCGATACCTGCTCGATATGCGCCGGTGGCCTCGTGGAGCAGCGCAGACGTCTGCTGGGTGTCGAGGGAAACCCGCACGCGCGCGCCGGAGCCCGCAGTGTTGGCCTCGGGCGCCGCCTTCAGATCGACAGGCAGACAGGCTGCCGCGGCCGGCCTCTGCAGCCAGTACGCAGCTTCCGAGGCCAGCGACTCGCTGCCGCTGTATTCTCGCAGCCGGAGAGCCCAGTCCTGGAAAGCCGTCGTTCGGGGTTGAAGCCGGACCAGTTCCCCACGCGCGATCTGTTGACAAGCTGTGGTGAGATCCTCCAGCAGAATCCGCCAGGAGACCCCGTCGACCACCAGGTGATGTATGACCAGCAGCAGCCGGCTCGGCGCACCGCGCTGAAAACGAAACAGCACGGCGCGCAGCAGAGGTCCATTGGCGAGGTCGAGGCCGGCCTGTGCTTCGGCGGACCGCGCCGCCAGAGCCAGTTCGCGATCAGCCGCGAGCCCAGGGAGGTCAACCTCGGAGACCAGCGCGGTACCCTCCGGAGCAGTGTGGGTCTGGCGCCAGCCGCCGCTATCCCGTGTAAAGCGCAGGCGCAGCGCGTCGTGATGCGCCACCAGTTGGTCAATCGCGCGCCGCAGCACGTCGATTTGCAAATCGGGCAAGACGTCGAGGAGCACAGCCTGATTGAAATGGTTCGGCTCCGGCAACTCGCGCTCAAAGAACCAGTGTTGGATCGGAGTGAGCGGCGCCTCGCCGTTCGCCGCGCCCCGTTCGGCGGCGGCGCCGGTCGCCGCCAGGGATGCCAGTTCGGCGATGGTCGGATGCTGAAAAAGATCGCGTGTGGTGAAACGCAGCCCGGCTTTCGCGGCGCGGGCCACGACGAGGATGCTCTGGATCGAATCCCCGCCAGAGGCAAAGAAGTCGTCGTGGATGCCGATCGGCTCCGCTTTCAGGACATCGCGCCAGATGGCAGCCAGAGTCTCCTCAGCGGATGTTCGCGGCGCAACGTACGCCGCGCCGCCGGAGGAGCGAACCGTGTCTGGCTCCGGAAGGGCGTTCCGGTCCACCTTCCCGTGCGCGGTGAGCGGCAGCGCATCGAGAATCACGAAAACCGCGGGCGCCATGTGCTCCGGAAGCCGCGCCAGCAGGAAAGAGCGCAGTTCGTCGGCCATGGGCGCCTTTGCTCCCGGTGATTGAACATAAGCAACCAGAGATTTCTCGCCGCTCTTCCCCGCGCGCGCGACGACCACGCACTGGGTGACCGCGGGGTGCTCTTCGAGCTGCGCCTCGATCTCGCCGAGTTCGACGCGGTAGGAGCGTATCTTGACCTGGTGATCCAATCGCCCCAGAAAGCTCAGTACCCCGTCGGGCAGCCGGATCGTGAGATCGCCCGTACGGTAGAGCCTCGCGCCCGGCACGCCGGAGAGGTGATCCGGGAGGAAGCGCTCCGCAGTGAGCGCGGGGCGCCCGAGATAGCCGCGGCCAACACCATCGCCTCCGATGAAGAGCTCGCCCGGAATGCCCACCGGCAGCGGTGAGAGCCGCCGGTCCAGAACGAAGAGCCGCGTATTCGCGATGGGCCGGCCCATCGGCACGCTCTCGCCCGCGAGATCTGCCTCGGTCACTTCGTGGACACAACAGCCCACCACGGTCTCGGTCGGCCCGTATTCGTTGATGAGCCGGGTCCATGGAGAATGGCGCCGCCATGGCGCCAGACGCGGGCCCGCGAGAGCGTCGCCGCCGATGACGAGCAGCCGCGTCCGGTTCGCCACCGGGCCATGGGCCACAACTTCGTTGAGCAGAGATAAATGGGCCGGCGTGATCTTGATCAGGCTGAGTCCCTCGCCGCGCTCGATGGCCTCGGGCAGTCCGCCGACTCCTTCGGCCTCGCGAAGCAGCGTCACGCTGCGCCCGACCAGGAGCGGTGGAAACAGGCCCGTGATGGTCGCGTCGAAACCGATCGAAGAGTGCACCACGGTTCCTTCGCCGGACTCCACCGCATAGGCCGGACAACACCACGAAAGATAGTTGATGAGGCTGCGATGCGTGATCAGGGCGCCCTTCGGCTTCCCGGTGGAGCCCGAGGTGTAGAGCGTGTAGACCAGGTTCTCAGCGCACACGCCGCTTCGCGGCTCGGATTCAGGCTGCCCGCCGGCGATCTCTTCGAATGGATCGTCCAGGCAGAGGACGGCGGCACAGGAGCCGGCGGGAAGCCGCTGGCTCAAACGGCGCTCTGTAAGCAGCACCGCGACCTGCGCGTCCGCCAGCATGAACGCCAGCCGCTCTGCCGGATACGCGGGTTCCAGCGGAACATAAGCACCGCCCGCCTTCAGAATGCCGAGCAGCCCGACCATCATCTCCAGCGAACGGTGCATGAAGACGCCGGCTCTGACCTCCGGCCCGACCTTCAAATCCCGCAGACGATGCGCCAATTGGTTGGCGCGCCTGTCGAGTTCGCCGTAGGTCAGGCTGGCGCCTTCGAAGATGACTGCGACGCGGTCTGGCGTCCGTACAGCCTGCTCGGCGAAGAGCTGGTGCAGGCAGACATCGCGGCGATACCATGCGGCAGTGTCGTTGCACGTCCCGATCACGAAGCGCTTTTCGTCATCGCTCAGGAGCGGCAGGTCTTCGATACGCGACGCGGGCTCCTCGAAGGCGGCGCCGATAAGAGCGCACAACTGCGACGCCAGCCGCTCCACATACGCGGCGGGCAGCACCTGCGGATCGTAATCGAGGCGCGCGCTCAATTCGTCGCCCGCGCGGGTGCACGACAGCCGGAGGTGGAACCGTCCGGAGCAGGATTGCTGTGACTCCAGAACAAAGCGTGCGCCCGCGGAGGCGTCTTCCCGCGGCCATTCGTTCAGTTCGAAGCCGAACACCTCCCACGGTTCCTTATCGTCGCGGCGCTCGTAGTATTCCTGCCAGTCTGCGGCGGCATCAACGGTTTCCGTCAACGACGCCATGACGTCGCGGAAGCGCTCGCCCTCCTGCAGCGTGCAGCCGACCGGGACGACCCGTGCAAGCGGCCCGATGGCCGCTCCGAGTTCCTCGTAGCTTCTGCCCTGGCACGTCAGCCCGACACGCACGAACGATTGCCCCGATGACGAAGGATCCGACGACGCGGAATTGGCGATGCGCCAGAGCAGCGTCATCCAGCAACCGAGCAGGAAGACATCTTCGCGCTCAATCGAACGCAGCCGTGCGGCAATGCGCCGCTCAATGGGCGCCGGGCACGATTCATACAGGAACTCCGAGGCGCCACCCGCGGCCCGCTGCAGCGGGAGAATCAGCGGCGGCGCGGACTTCAGCGCCCTCCAGTGCACTCTCCCCTGCTCCGCCTCTTCGCCCTCCTGCAAAGACTGCAACCACTCGGAGACCTGAACGTACTGAATGACGTCGCCCGCATCCTCCCCTGACCCATCGCCCTGGAAGGCCAGACAGAGCTCCGCCGCCAGGTTCCGCATGGTCGCCGCATCCGCGCAGAGCGCCGGCAAGGTCAGAATCAGGAAGCGTTCATTGGCCGCAAGCGTGAGCAGCGAGGCACGCACCAGCGGCCCTTCGGCAAGTGCGAAGGGCTTCCGCCAGTCCTCGATGCGGCAGGCTTCCACCTGCGCGGCCTTCTCTTCGGGAGCGCGCCCGCGAAGGTCCACGTCACGCCAATCGGCGCGGCCGCGCGGCGCGATGACCTGAACCGGCAGGCTGAGTCCGGCGGGCCGGCAGAACGTGGTGCGCAGAATATCGTGGCGATCGACGATCTCCTGCAACGCCCGCCGCAACCGTGCGGCATCCAGATCTCCTTCGAGACGCAGGACGCACTGGGCGTGGAACGCAGCCGGCCTGTCGCCGTTATTGCCGGTCCGCATATCCAACCAGAGGCGGCGCTGCCGCGGTGAAAGCCGGAACCCCTGATCGCCGGCGGCCGGGAATTCAAGCGCGCTGGTTTGAGACGTCGGCATAGCTTCGCAGTTCACCCATGGCAACCAGAATTTTTCTCTGACCGGAGAACGGATTGCGCCCGTGCGCAGTGAGGATGTTGTCGACCATCAGGATGTCGCCCTCCCGCCAGGGGAAGCTGACTTCCAGTTCGCGATAGGCCTGACAAACGGCTTGCATGTCGTCATCCGGGATCGGCGAGCCGTCGCCGTAGTAGCAGGTTCGCGGCAGGTCTTCCTCGGCAAAGATCGCGCGCAGCGAATCCCGGGTCGCTTCGTCCAGACAGGAGAGATGCCAGTGCTGGATCTGGTTGAACCAGCACGGCTCGCCGGTCTTCGGATGGCGGATCACCGCGGGACGGGTGGAGCGCGTCCGCAGCCGGTCGCCGTCTTTCCACTCGAACTCGATCCGGTTCCTGCGGCAGTGCTCTTCGACCGCCAGCCGGTCCGTGGTCCGGAACACCTGCTGCCAGGTCCGCCCCGGACCCTCGCCGTAATTGCGCACGTAAATGACGCCGTTGCGCATAAAACGCTCCCGGATCTCTGGAGCGATGCGCTCATAGACCCTTCGGCTGTCGACGATCGGCGTCTCGCCTCCCTGCTCCGCGGGCAGGACACAGCAGAACCAGATTTTCTGCGGCCACCGGTAGTTGAAGGTGTTCTCGTTGTGCCACAGCAGTTGGCGCTCGGGAGGAAAGAAGACCGGTGTGTAGACGTTGCCCGCGATGTTCTCGCGCGGATGCTCGCCGTTTTCGGCGAACAGTTCCGAGCAGGCGCTCGCGGTGTATCTCTCGAAGGCCGCGACCGATGCGGTGTCGAAACCGCGGAAGAGAACGGCTCCGTGCTCGAGAAGCTTGCTCTCGATGAATTCGCGGTGCAGGCGGGCGAGGTTCGCCAGATCGGCGCCCTCGCTGGCCGGTTCCAGAACGACCGGCAGTCTCTCCCCTGATCGCAGGGGAGTCACGCGGAAAATTTCGCTGCCGGCGAACTGGACCGGCTGCGGGCGTATGCTCTTCAATTTCGCGAGATCGGCGCCCGTTCGTCTCCGCCGGGGCATCGTCTGCGGCTGCGTTTCCATCATTGTCCTCATGTTCAGGTTGTTGATTCCGTTGTCCGGCGCCGCCGCCGCACTGGCGATCAATGTCTCGTAGTGACCGGCCATGCGAGCGACCGTCGCTGCTTCAAAGAGATCGGTGCTGTATTCGAATGTCACTCGCACGCCGGCGGGCGAGTCCACCAGGAAAAGGATCAGATCAAGCTGCGTTGTCCCGGTCTCGATCTCGATCAGGAACATATCCAGTCCAGGCATATGCAGAGGCGGTGGCGGCGCATCGGCGAAGACGGCCTTGATTTGAAAGAGCGGCGCGCGTCCGGTCCGGCGCTCCGGGCGCAGCGCCTCGACCAGCTTGTCGAAGGGAAGATCCTGATGCGCTTCGGCTGCCAGCACCACCTCGCGCGTTCTCGCGAGCAATGTGCGGAACGAGGGATTCCCTGCGAGATCGGTACGCAGCACGAGCTGGTTCACAAAGAAGCCGATCAGACCCTCGACCTGGCTGCGATTGCGGTTGGCGACATCGGCCCCGATGACGATGTCCGCTTGCCCGCTCATCCGGTGCAACAGAACCTGGAAGGCCGCCAGCAGGGTGACGAAAATGGTGCAGCCTTCGCGGCAGGCGAGAGTCCGCAGATCCTGCGTCAGAGCCGCAGGGAGAACAAAGGAATGGCGTGCCCCGTGATGGCTCGGCCTCCCGGGCCGCGGCCGGTCCGTCGGCAGTTCCAGCGTGGGGGCGCCTTTGAGCTGCTGCCGCCACCAGGCGAGATGCGACTCATAAGCAGAATTGCCGGGCGTCAGCCACTGCCGCTGCCAGCACGCAAAGTCGCTGTATTGAATTGCAGGTTCCGGAAGCGGAGAAGGCCGCCCCTCGATTCGCGCCTGATAGATGCGGGACAACTCGTTGAAGAGCACCCCGATGGACCAGCCATCGAAGACAATGTGATGGACGATCACGAGCAGCACATGCGACGGAGTGGAAGCCGCGGGCTCTTCGGGCCTCTCGTCCGCGTTGCCGTACGGCGCAAATGCCCGCCGCACCTCGGCGCTGCAGCGGATCAGCATCGTCCGCAGCAGTGGGCCGCGATCGAGATCGAAGGGCCGGGCCGCCTCGCCAGCCGCCAGCCGCTTCAATTCAGCGCATTGCTCTTCGGCCGGAAGGTGATTCAGATCGGCGATGGGCAGATCCTGACGGGCGGCCGGCGCGACGACCTGCACCAGGCCATCGTCCCCAAGCGAGAAGGTTGTGCGCAGAACTTCGTGGCGCCGGATGATTTCATCCAGGCTCGCGCCGAGCGCAGCAGTGTCGAGAGGACCATCCAGCCACAACGCGCCCGCCATGTTCAATGCGGCTCCCGGGTTCTCGTGCTGATCGAGAAACCAGAGCCGCTGCTGCGCGAACGACGCGGGCCGCGGACCGAACGCCGCGACAGGAACGATCGGCTGCACAGCACCCGTGCTCTTCTGCTCCCGCAGCGTGTCGATGTGGGCGCTCAACAGGGCGACGGTAGGCAATTCGAACACGCGCCGCGCCTGAAGCTCAACACCGAAGGCGTCGAACACGCGCGACCGGACCTTCGTCGCCAGCAGAGAGTGCCCGCCCAGTTCGAAGAAGCCGTCATCCACGCCGACCCGCTTCAGTTCGAGGACCTCGCAGTAGATTGCCGCCACCTTCTCCTCGGTTTCCGTGCGCGGCGCCACCCATGTCCGCTCCGCATCCGGCGCGGAATCGGGCGGCGGAACCAGAGCCGTGCGATCGACCTTGCGGTTGGGCGTCATCGGCAGGGCATCGAGCATGACAAACGCTTCCGGAATCATGTAAGCGGGCAGCACATCGGCAAGAAACGCGCGCAAAGCGGCCACGCGGGGCGGCTTGCTTACGGGCACGACGTAACCCACAAGCCGGAACTGTCCAGCCTCGCGCTTCTGGGGAACGACCACACACTGCTTCACTTCCGGATGCCGCACAAGCACCGCTTCGATCTCGCCTGTCTCGATCCGGTGTCCGCGAATCTTGACCTGAAAATCGAGGCGGCCGAGAAAATCGATGACTCCGCCGGCGCGGTAGCAGGTGAGATCGCCGGAGCTGTAGAGGCGGCTGCCGGGCTTCGACGCGAAGGGATCGGGGAGGAAACGCTCGGCCGTCAGGCCCGGGCGCCGGAGGTAGCCGCGCGCGAGGCCATCGCCGCCGATATAGAGTTCGCCTGGTGTGCCCACGGCCACGGGACACATGGCCCCTGTCTTCACCGCGTCCTTGTCGAGTATGTAGAGCTGCGTGTTGTCGATCGGCCGTCCAAGCGGCACATAGCCGTCGCGCCCGGGCTCCGGATCCACGCCGTGCCGCAGATCGTGAAAGGAGGAATAGACAGTAGTCTCGGTGGGCCCGTAGAGGTTCTGCAGTCCCTTGCTGCGGTGGATGAGAGTCCGTCCCAGATCCGCCGGCAAAGCGTCGCCGCCGCTGATCACTTCGACGCCGGCAAGCGAGCCGGGATCCTCTTCGGTCAGGAGCCGGTATGTCGAAGGCGTCGCCTGCATCAGGGACACTTGCGACTGCCGGATGATCCGGCCGAGTTCCTTGCCATCCCGCCCCTCGTGCGCGCGGGCCAGCACTACGCGGCCGCCGCAGGTCAGAGGCAGGTAAAGTTCGAGCACCGCGGTGTCGAACGAAACCGACGTCATGGCCAGTACCGAAGCGCCGGGCTTGAGGTCCGTCATCTTCCGCAGCCAGGCGAGAAAGTTGATGACGGGGCGGTGTTCGATCATCACGCCTTTGGGCTTGCCCGTCGACCCCGAGGTGTAGATGACATACGCGGCATTCCCCGCCACTGCGCCGTTGCGCGGATTTTCATCGCTCTCCCGCGCGATTCGCGCCCGGTCTTCATCCACGTAAACCAGATTCGGGGCCGGCAGCGCGACTTCGACCGTCTTCGCGGTGACCAGAATCCGCACCCCGGCGTGCTCGACGATGTAGTTCAACCGCTCGCGGGGATACGAGGGGTCGAGGGGCACATACGTGGCTCCCGCTTTGAGGATGCCGAGCAGCCCGACCACAAGCTCGGGAGTCCGCTCGAGGCAAATTCCAACCTTCGCCTCA
>CAZXCO010000234.1:0-7077 GCA_964639095.1 uncultured Solibacteraceae bacterium | reverse complement strand
TCGCGGTGAGGCTGCCGCCTGATATTCGCGGGGAAAACGTGCGGCCGCGGCGTACCAGCAATTCGATCCGCTCGCGGACGCGCGACCTGCTGCCGACAATGCCAATGGCGAGCAGTTCCCGCGATTCAGTTCGCATCGGGTTTCTCCACGTGATCGACAACGAGATACTCGACGGGACCTTTGTCCGGCTCCAGTTTCATCCCGAGCTGCTTCTGTATATCGGTGAAGATGGAAGAGAAAGCCCAGTCGTTGGCGGCGCTCCTGCTTTCCGCGCCGGCGGGCGACTCCGCCGGATCCAGGGACAGGGCAAAATCGAACGCTCCCTGTACTCCGGTCTGATCCAGTACCGGGCGGCCCAGACGCCCACTCAGAATCGCGCTGAAAAGCGGCATCGACATATTCCGGAACTGAAATCCGTCGCCACTCCGGGCCATCGAGCCTGCCGCATCGGTTGCAGACTTGCGGAAGCTGTGTTCGGTGTTGACGGCGATCAGTCTGTAGACGGGCATGACTTTCGTCTCGTGATGCAGCCGCAGCTTGAACCGGTCCGCGAGAAGCGCCTGCAGCATCTGCCTTGACTGCTCTTTCGTGATCTCATTCGGCGCGCGCGCGTCAATATCGTACTTTTCGCGGCTGATTTGCCCGCCGGAGATCTGGCCGTATCTGACCTGATAGGCTTCCGCAATGCACTCCATGAGCGTGACGCCGGTATATTGAATCCCACGCGGAGTCGAACGCATGGATCTGGCCGCGCCCCGGCTCGGCTTGACCGACGCCACGTCGAACGCTGCCAGAGGTTCCCGGGCGAATGCAATCCAGCGCGGTGTCAGGGAGCCCGCAAACATCAGCGCACTCAACACGGCCATGCCGATAACGGCGCGTGTTCCCGAAACATGCGGGGAAAACATCTGGCCGCGGCGCAGCAACCGTTCAATGCGGTTCCCCACGCGAGTGCCGCGGCCGAACAGCCCCGAGGCCAGGACCTCGCTCCGCCGCGCCCACCGCAGCTCGAACAGCCGCGCCAGCGTAGCGGCGTAGGGCCGTGCATCGCTCGTCCGTGCGACCACCCAGTCGTCGCAGACCATTTCCCGTTCGCGCTCGATACGCCGGAGAATCCAGATCGCCACAGGATGCAGCGCCAGCGCGCCGCCCAGAATGCGCATCGCGAGATTGCTCCAGTCGTCGTATCCGGCGAGGTGGGCCATCTCGTGCAACAGCACGTACTCGCGCTCCGGCTCGGAGAGTTCGCCCAGCAGCGATTCGGGCAGGATCACGGCCGGGCGTAGAAATCCCACGGCCATCGGCGAAAGCACATCGCGCGAGATCAGCAGGTCGGCGCGCCGGCCGGCGGCGGGGAGGGGAATCGGCGAAACCGCCGCACGGCGCTTGACGCCGCGCAGATAGAAGTAGCTTCTGCCGATCTGTCCCAGGCGGAACAACAGAATCGCTCCCCAGACCACAAGGACCGCGAGCGGCCATTTCGCTGTGCGTCCGGGCGTTACCGTGATGATGACCGGTTCGGCGGCGGGAACTGCGGGGAGCGCCGGTCCGGCTGCAGCCGGGGCTGCGGCCGCCGCGGTCCGCGGATGCGATCGCTTTGCATGCAACACTGCCGGCGCAACGGGCAACACCAGCACCACCGCCAGAGCGGCCCACCAGATGGCGTACCGGGTCGCCGCGTTGATCCTGGGAAGGAATCGCAGCGCAAGCCACACCAGTCCCGCCACGGCCACTGCCTGCCAGAGGCTGTTGATCACCGCGTCGAGAATCGCAAGGACGATGTTCATTGCCCGCTCTCTTTCAGAAGATTCCGGATGCGTTGCAGTTCTTCTTCGCTCAGCTTTTCGTCCTCGAGCAGATTCAGCACCAGCGCTTCAGCGGAGTTTCCGAAAAACCGGCTCAGCAGATGCCGCAGCGCGCTGTGGCTGGCCTCCTCCCTGGTGACGAGAGGCGTATACAGGAACTTCCGGCCATCCTTTGCGGTGGTGTGCCGCACGTACCCTTTGTTCTCGAGAATGCGCAGGGTCGTCAGGACCGTGTTGTAGGCGAGCCCCAGCTTCTTCGGCAGCGCCTCGGCGACTTCGGCTACGGTAGCCGACCCTTTTTCCCAGAGCACTTCCATCAGCCTCTGTTCCGCCTCGGTGAGATGAAGCGATTTCCTGCGAGCCAAGGTGTTTCCGGTCTCCTCGAACTAAAGAATTAAGACTTGGCTCGATTATAGGCGGGCCGCCGCCCGGGGTCAACTATAAAATTAAGAGTTGCGGCGCGCGATTGTTCCCACTGCGCCTTTCCGCCTTGTAAACTGTATGACGCTGGAAAGAAAGGTGGCCATGGGACGGACTTCCCTCGCGTTGACAGCCCTCGGAATCCTGATGTCGTCAGCGGCCTTTGCGCAGGACGCCAGAGCTGTCATTGACGCGGCGGCGAAGACGATGGGCCTCGAAAACCTGGGATCCGTGCGATACACCGGCAGCGGTTTCCAGTTCGCTCTCGGGCAGGCGGTCAACCCGGACTCACCCTGGCCGAAGTTCAATCTGAAAAAGTACGAGCGCGTGATCGACTTCGATGCGGGCGCCGCCAGTCAGATCATGGTCCTCACGCAGGCCGAAAATCCTCCCCGGGGCGGAGGGCAGCAGCCCATCGCGGGCGAGCAGACGCGCACGCAGATCACGGGCTTCGAGCAGCCCTGGTCATCGAAATTTGAAATCTGGATGTCGCCGGCGGGCTTCCTCAAAGGCGCGATGAAGAGCAATGCGACCATGCAGCCGCAAACCGTGGCGGGGAAGAAATACAACGTCGTTTCGTATTCCGTCGACGGGAAATACAGGATCAGCGGCTACCTGGATGAGCAGAATCTGCTCGACAAGGTCGAAACGCGGGTCAATAACCCCGTGCTCGGCGATATGCCGGTTGAAGCCTCCTATTCCGATTACAAGATGTTCCACGGCCTGAAGTTCCCCACAAGGATCGTCGAGACGCAGGGCGGATATCCGGTGCTCGATCTGACCGTTACGGATGCGAACCGCAATGTAGTTGCCGGCGTCCAGGCGCCCGGCAAACCGGTGGCCGACAATCCCGTCTTCGGGATCGACGAGACTCTGGTGGCCGACGGCGTCTACTACTTCACTGGCGGCACGCACCACAGCGTGATCGTGAATTTCAACGATTACGTGGTCGTGATTGAAGCGCCTCTCGACGAAGCCCGCTCGGGTGCGGTCATCAGCGAAGTCAGGAATCTGTATTTCAACAAGCCGATTCGCTACCTCGTCAACACGCATGCCCATTTCGATCACGCAGGCGGCTTGCGGACATATGCCGCTGAAGGCGCGACGATTCTCACGTACCAGACGAACAAGCCGTATTACGAAAAGGTTTTCGCGCTGCCGCGCACGCTGGCGCCCGACCGCTTGTCGCAGTCGAAGAAGAAGGCCGTGATCGAGGCAGTGGGCGAGAAGAAAATTCTGACCGACGGCGTTCACACGATCGAGCTTTATCATGTGCCCAACGAGCACAATGAAGGAATGCTGATCGCCTGGCTGCCAAAAGACAAAATCGTGGTCGAGGCGGACCTGTATACGCCGGGCGCCGCGGATGCGGCTGCGCCCAACCCGGTGAACCCTTACACCGTGGCGCTCGTCGATGCGCTCGACCGTCTGAAGCTGGATTACAAAAAAGTCCTTCCGCTGCACGGACGTCTGGCGACGCGAGACGAGCTCCTGAAAGCCGCCGGCCGGCCTGGGGGCCCACCCGCGAGTCATTAGAGAGATCACAAATGCCAGTCATGCATCGAGCCGACCATGTCGGCAGCCTGTTGCGCCCGCGCGAGTTGCAGGATGCCCGCAACAATCCCCGAATTACCGCCGCGCAGTTGACCGAGATCGAGAACCGCCATATCCTGCAGGCGCTCGAGCGGCAGAAAGAGGCCGGCTTCGACATCTTTACCGATGGCGAATACCGCCGCGGCGGGTTCATGAGTGACTTCTACGATTCCGTGGAAGGGCTGGACCGGAAAGGCGAGGTGGCCAGGACCTGGAAAGGCGATGCTTCCGCTGCCGGAGCCGTGGGGGCCGGAACGATTCCCGGAGCGGTGGTGGCGAAGGTCCGGCAGGTCCGGCGTCTGACCAGCCGGGAAGCCGGTTTCCTCAAACAACACAGTCCGGGCGCCATCAAGATGACGCTGCCCACGGCCAATCAATTCCCGGCCATCGCGTGGAAAAAGGGCATGAGCGAACAGGCTTATCCCACCCGCTCGGATTTCCTGTGGGATATCGTGCCGATCATCCGGGCCGAGATTGCCGCGCTGGTTCAGGAAGGCATCGAATATATCCAGATCGATGCGCCCCGCTACAGCTATTACATCGATCCGAAGTGGCGCCTGTATATCCGCGAGGAAATGGGCATGAACCCCGACGAGGCGCTGGATGAAGCCATTCGCGCCGATAACGCCTGTGTGGCGGGCCTGCAGCGCAACGGCGTGACGGTCGCACTCCATTTATGCCGGGGCAATAACCGCAGCCACTGGTATGCCGAGGGCGGCTATGACCCCATTGCGGAAAAGCTGTTCAACGAACTCAACGTGGACCTGTTCCTTCTCGAATACGAATCCGGGAGGGCAGGCACTTTCGAACCGCTCCGCTTTGTGCCCCGTGACAAGGGAGTGGTGCTGGGCCTCGTGAGCAGCAAGGTTCCCGCGCTCGAATTGCAGGATCAGATTGTCCGGCGCATCGAAGAGGCGAGCCGCTACGTGCCGATCGAAAACCTTGCGCTCAGCCCGCAGTGCGGGTTTGCGTCGTCAATGGAAGGCAATCTGCTGAGTGAGGAGGAACAGTGGAGTAAGTTGAGGCTGGTGGTGGAAACGGCGCGTCAGGTGTGGAGGCAAGGCCCGTAAAAGGCGACGCTGAGCGCCTGACGGCGCGGCCGAGTGCCGAAAACTAGGCGCCGTTATTTTTCGCGGCGATCTTCCGTTCGACGGCCGCCATCAGACGGGCATGGACATCGTCGGGAATCGTGCACGTCGACATTCCTTTGTAAACCTGGATGGTCTTCCGCGTCGTGTCGCAGACCACCCAGCAGTTGGGGCATTCCGCGAGGTGGCGCTCCAGTTGGGCCCGGATGTCCAGCTCTGTCTTCTCGTCCAGGTAATCACTGAGTTCCGCGAGGAACTCCTTACATGTAAGCAAAGGCGTCATCTCCTTTGCGTTTGAAAAAACGCGTGAGTTTGTCGCGAAGCTGAAGGCGGGCGCGAAGCAGCCGGCTTTTGACTGCCGGCACGGACAGGTCCAGCGCTTCAGCGGTTTCCTCTGTCGAGAGGCCATCCACGTCGCGAAGCGTAAATACGGTACGGTAAATCGGAGCGAGGTCGTCGATCGCTCGCGTCAGAATGCGGTGCAGTTCTTCCTGTGAATACTGCTGTTCGGGATCCGGATCCCAGGCGGCGATCTCGCGGACCACCGTATCCTCGCCGGTATCGATCTGTTCGTCGAGAGAAACCGCACGCCCGCTGCGCCGTTTGCGCAGCTTCATCAGCGCCTGATTGACGGCGATGCGCACGATCCAGGTGTAGAACCTGGAGTTTCCCTGAAACTGGTCAAGATGTTCGTAGGCTTTGAGGAAGGCTTCCTGCAGCACGTCCTCGGCATCCTCGCGATTCTGCGTGATGTTCATCGCCAAACGGAATATCTTACCTTCGTAACGCCGCAGAAGCACGGAAAAGGAACCCGCATCGCCCATGCGTGCACGGGCGACAAGTTCCAGTTCATCGTCAACCGGCGTCTCAACTGGCATGCTTTCCGTTGCCATCTTACGTGAATCTCCATTGTCCCACAGCGGAGGAAAAGGCCAAACCGGACCCGGGCCCGGCACGCCAGCCGTGGGCTGAAGAACCATACCGCTGTTGGATGTACATATAAGACGGAAGTTTCCGTTATTTCTTCCCATCCGGGCGCCAGTTTTTCAGCACCCGGAGAATGTACTCTCGTGTCTCCCGGAATGGCGGTACGCCATGGAACCGCTCGACGGCCGCCGGCCCGGCATTGTAAGCGGCCAGAGCCAGCAGTACCTGATCGGGGTCGTTTTCGTACTTCGCCAGCAACTGGCGGAGGTACTCAGCGCCGCCATCGGCGTTCTGGGTCGGATCTTTCGGGTCCACGCCGAGCTGGCGGGCCGTTTCCGGCATCAGTTGCATCAGTCCGATGGCGCCTTTGAGCGAAACCGCATTCGGCTGAAAGGCGGATTCGGCCTCCATGACGCTGCGCACGAACGAGTCGGGCAGGCGGTATTTCTTTGCCGCCTGATCGGCCAACTCGCCGGGCGCGGGTGCCTTTCTGGCCGCCTCCGGCTCAGGCGCGGGCGGCCGGGCGGCCGGTGCCGCCGCATTCGCCGGAGGGGCCGGGATGCTTTCGTCCGGTTCATATCCGGTCACGATGGAAGCCGGCATTTCCACTTCGCCGGTCCCGGAGAAGATCCGGACGGTTCGCCCGTCGGTCTCGTGCCGGTCGGCATGAAGCCGGAATCCGCTGGCCAGAACGACGTATTCGCCGGCGCACATGGGGGGCGCCAGCGCGATCAGGAGGGCCGGAAGACCGATAATATGGTGGCGAAGACGCTTCATGACCAATAATTCAGTGACGCACCTCGAGTGCAGTCTGTGCAACCGGAAATTGGAAATCGGCCGGCCGCAGAGCCTCTGCGAGTGCGGTGGGCCGCTGCTGGTGCGTTACGATCTCGATCATCTTCGCGAGACCTGGTCGCTCGACAGTTTCGCATCTTCCCCGAGCTCCATGTGGCGTTATGCGCCTGTGCTTCCTGTCCGGCACGCATCCTCCATTGTCTCGCTCGGCGAAGGCATGACCCCGCTGCTTTCGATTCCGCGCGCCGGGGCCCGCATCGGCGCGGCAGATCTCCTGCTCAAAGATGACGGCCTGAATCCGACCGGGTCGTTCAAGGCGCGGGGGCTTTCCTGCGCCATCTCGATGTGCGTCGAACTGAGAATCCGCCGGGTGGCCATTCCCTCGGCCGGGAACGCCGCCAGCGCGCTGGCAGCCTATGCTGCGGCGGCAGGACTCGAAGCCCATATTT
>CAZXCO010000233.1:0-3919 GCA_964639095.1 uncultured Solibacteraceae bacterium | reverse complement strand
ACGATCTGGCGCCTGGTGGAAGAAAAGCCGGAACGTATGAACATGGTGGTCCCATGAGCACATCCACGGTCAGCACTTCCCCGGCCGGCGCCCCCGCCAAGGCCCGCAGCGGGCGCCCGCACAAGAGTTTCTATCAGAGGCACGAATCGGCGATCATCGGCAACGGCGTCATCCTGCTGACCATCGCGATCTGGCAGGTTCTCTGGTCCGCCGGAAAGATTTCCCCGTTGTTCATGAGCGGCCCGTCGGCCATCGTGTACCGCTTCTGGGACGATCTGATCCATGGCCACCTGCTGCAGGATCTGGCTTACAGCGGGAAGAACTTCCTGATCGGCTTTGTGCTCTCCGTCGTCCTCGGCGTTGTGTTCGGGGTGATCATCGGCTGGTACCGCAAGATTGAAATGATCACTGGCCCGTTCACCAGCGCACTCTACGCCACGCCGCGTATCGCCATGGTGCCGCTCATTATCATCTGGTTCGGGATCGGCATGTGGTCGAAAGTCTTCATTGTTTTCATCACGGCGTTCTTCCCCGTCCTGATCAACACGATCGGCGGCATCCGCGCGATCGATCGCGATCTCCTGAGAGCCGCACGAGCCTACTGCGCCACCGACCGGCAGATCTTCACCACGCTGGCCATCCCCGGCGCCGTACCGTTCATCCTGACGGGTGTACGGCAGGCTGTGGCTCTGGGGCTGATCGGTGTGGTGGTCGGCGAGATGTTCGGCGGCAGCGAAGGAATCGGGTTCATGGTCGCCTATGGAGGCCAGACTTTTGCAACCGACACGCTGTTTGTGGGCGTGTTGATTATCGCTTTCGCCGGCATCGTTCTGACAGCGGCCGCCGAGCAACTCGAAAAGCGCTTTTCGCGCTGGCGCCCGGAGCGATAAGGGACCACCGCGAACGCATACCACGCGCGACAACTTTAACGACTGAATATGGCTGAAATTGTATTGGGAATCGGCTCCTCGCACGGCCCCCTGCTGTCGACGCCGCCGGAGAAATGGGATCTTCGCGCCAAAGCGGACCGTGAGAACAAATCGCACTGGTACCGCGGCAAAACATACGACTATGAATCCCTCCTGAGGGAGCGCGCGCCCGGATTCGCCGCCGAGGTTGAGGTGAGCGTCCGCCGCGAGCGCTTCGCCCGCTGCCGCGCCGCCATGGAGGCCCTCACCTGCAAGTTCAAAGAGACGGCTCCCGAAGCGGTTGTCATCGTCGGAAACGATCAGAGAGAATTCTTCGGCCCCGATCTCACGCCTTCCGTGACGATCTACAACGGAGCAAAGATCCGCAACGTGCAGCACCTGCACGAGGGCACTCCGGGACTGAATATCGCCGAAGTGGGCAATGCCCCGGCCGACGAAGGCGCCGAATACGAGGGCGCCCCCGAACTCGCCAACCACATCCTGCAATCTCTTGCGGATGAAAATTTCGATCTCGCGCAATCCTCTTCGATACCGAAAGGCAGCGAGCGCGGCGGCATCCCGCACGCCTGCGGATTCCTCTACCACTCCATACTGGGCGATGCACCGCCTCCCAGCGTGCCGGTGATTCTGAATGTGCATTTCCCGCACAATGTCCCGAAAAACCAGCGATGCCTCGATATGGGCCGCGCGATCCAGCGGGCGATCCGCAGCTTCGACGGTTACAAGCGGGTGGCCATGATGGCATCCGGCGGCCTCACGCACTTTGTCCTCGACGAGGAACTCGACCGCAAGGTTCTCGGCGCTCTCGAGACCGGCGATGAAAAGATTCTCGCCGAGATCCCCGAAAAAATCTTCAAGGTCGGCACGGCGGAAATCAAGAACTGGTATCCCGTGATCGCCGCGATGAACGCGGAGGGCCGGAAATACCACAGCGTCGACTACGTCCCCTGCTACCGGTCGGAAGCGGGCACAGGCAGCGGCATGGCCTTCGGGTACTGGGAATAGCCTCATGAACGAATTCGTTTCGCGCCTCGGAAAACTCGATTCCTGCGCAGTCTCCGACGCTCTGGACAAGCTTGGTCTCACAGGCTCGGTTACCGGAATCCGTCGCTACACGACAGAGCGGCGGATTGCCGGCCGCGTGCTCACGGTGAAACTGGATCGCGCCGCCGGGCGGTCCAATACGCGCCATCTCTGCACGGCTGCGATTCAAGCGGCCAATCCGGGGGACATCATCGTGGTCGAGCAGTCGACCGGCATCGACGCCGCATCGTGGGGCGGCAATCTCGCGATTGGCGCGAAGATGCGCGGCGTGGCGGGCGTCATTGTCGAGGGCCCGGCCCGCGACATCGATGACTGCCGCAACCTGGATTTTCCCGTTTTCGCGCGCAGCCACACGGCCCGCACCGCGCGCGGAAGGATCGTGGAAGTCGCGACGGGTGAACCCATCACGGTCGGCGATGTGCAAGTGCAGCCGGGCGACTATGTCGTCGCGGATGGCAGCGGTGTGGTGTTCGTGGCGGAGCGCGAGATCGCCCGCGTGCTCGATACGGCCGAAGCCATCGTCGCGCGCGAGGAAGCCATGGCGCAGGCGCTGCGCGAGGGAACTCCGATCGGCACCGTGATGGGCGCCAACTACGAAACGATGCTCAAAAAATAGATATGGACGAAAACCTGCAGCGAGCCTCAAAGCTCGATACGACTTCTCTCAGCGACGCCCTCGACCGGCTCGGCATCGCCGGACAATGCCTCGGCATCAAGCCCCTCGATCACCGCTTCCGCCTCACCGGCCGTGCCTTCACGATCCTCTACGGGCCCGCTTCGACGCCGCCCGGCACCGTTGGCGATTACATCGACGACCTCGCACCGGATACGGTCGTGGTTCTCGACAATGGCGGCCGCGAAAATGCGACCGTCTGGGGCGACATCCTGACCACGGTTGCCCACAAGCGCGGGCTGGCCGGCACGGTCATCGACGGCGCATGCCGCGACACGCATCTCTCGCTCTCGCTCGGCTACCCCATCTTCAGCCGAAGCTACTCCATGCGGACCGGCAAGGACCGCGTGCAGGTGGAGGCCACCAACTGCACCGTGAACATCGGCGACGCGCGCGTGAACCCCGGCGACATCCTGCGCGGCGACTCCGACGGCGTGGTTGTGATTCCCAAAGAGCACGAGAATGAGGTCCTGCGCGTGGCCGAGGAGATCGATTCCGTTGAGGGCCAGATCCTGAAAGCCGTCAAGGAAGGCTCCCTGCTGGTCGAAGCGCGCAAGCAGCTCGGCTATCACAAGCTGCAGACCAAGCGCTGAGCATGGAATCGCGGAGCGCGCGCCGGATCCGGAAGCCGGCGGCGCTCCGAAGCCCATTCGGGTTCGCCATTTGTCATCAGGAGCGCCGCCGGGATCCCCTTCCCTGAAACATCGCCGATCGCAATGCTGAGTCCGCCATTCGCGACCGGAGTGAAGTCGCAGTAATCACCACCTACGCCCAGCGCGGGCCGGCATCCGCCCGCATAATCGAATCCCGGGATTGCCGGATACTGCTGCGGGGACGGCCGCTCCTGAACTTCGCGCCCCAGCTCCAGCTCGCGATTCTGTTTCTCCCTCGCCCCCGTCTCCTGTTTGATGGAAAGTAGAAGAATTTCCATGGAACGACACGGCAAGGCCCTGCACGGCAGATTTCGTCAACGAATCGGCGGGTGCGACATCGTTGCCGAAATTCGCCTTCTGCATTGCACTTGCGAGCAGCCGGTACAGAATCAGGCAATGCTGGCTGGGACCACGTCTCGAATTTCGGCGCGTTTCTATGAATCACCGTTTTCAACGCGCGCCTTTATATCGAGGTACGCTGCATCAATGAGCCTGCTCAGCGCGGCAGCGCTTGTGGCCGTGCCCGGCCGAAGCTTCACGTGGCGCATTAACTTTCCTGCGCCTTCCAGCAAGCGGGCCGGATCCGGCAGTGCTGCGCCGTGAAAGAATCCCACGTTTAC
>CAZXCO010000232.1:0-1562 GCA_964639095.1 uncultured Solibacteraceae bacterium | reverse complement strand
TCGGCCTTGCGTTACTCGGGGGCTCAGCAGTGCTGTTCCTCAAATGCAAGCCGTGGGAAGAAAAGCAAAATTAGCTGAGGCGGATCGCTATGGGCATAGTCGGGCTTTTGGTAACGGTACTTGGCTTTTTTATCGCGGTCGGAAGCGTGGGAATCACGTCGAACCTCACCATGCGTCTCGTCACGGTTCTTGCAGGAATTGCCGTCAGCCTCGTCGGGATCATGGGCATGATCATTCCCGCGTTTCGGAAAAAGGCTGTCTGGAGGAATGAATAAAATGAGGCGAACTTTTGGCATAGCCGCTTCACTCGTGCTGCTTTCGGCCAGCGCGTTCTCGCAGGTTCCGGCGACGGCCCCGGCGAGCACAACGTCTCCCGCAGCCGCGGCGTCGCCGGCTCCCGTTACCATGGATGCGATCAAAGGCATCCCGACTCCGGACAACGCCGCTCGAATCAAAGGCGATCCGGATGGCAGTCTGACCGGCAATTCAGGCGACATCGTCGTGTCGGACTCCAGAAAGGGCCTGACTCTGTCCGATGTTATCAACCAGATCGGTCAGAACCGGATCGCGATTAACTTCGTTTGGACTCTGCTCACGGGCTTTCTGGTGATGTTCATGCAGGCCGGATTCGCGATCGTCGAGACTGGCTTGTGCCGCGCCAAGAACGCCAACCATACCATGATGATGAACTTCATGGTCTATGGCGTGGGCATGTTGGCTTATTGGCTCATCGGCTTCGCCATACAGGAGGGCGGTGTCGGCGGCGTCGCGACCCTCGGCGGCGCGAATCCCCTGAACGACGAATGGGCGATCACTCTGTTCGGAAAAGCCTGGGGCCTTTTCGGCCGGCACGGGATATTCCTGACTCAGGGTGGAACTTATGACGTCGCCGTGATGGTCATGTTCCTCTTCCAGATGGTCTTCATGGACACGGCGCTCACTATCGTCACTGGCACGGCGGCGGAACGATGGAAATACGCAGCATTTATCGTGTCATCGTTTGTCATGGGCGCTTTCACTTACCCGCTTTTCGCCAACTGGGCCTGGGGCAATGGCTGGCTTGCGAACCTCGGGGGGAACTACGGTCTGGGACATGGCTATGCCGATTTCGCCGGATCCGGCGTTGTCCACGCCGTCGGAGGAGTGACGGCCCTCGCCATGGGCATTATCATCGGGCCGCGAATCGGGAAATACACAAGAACAGGCAAGGCGAATGCCATTGTAGGGCACGATATCGTAATCGTACTTACCGGGTGCTTCATTCTCGCGTTCGGCTGGTTCGGGTTCAATCCGGGGTCAACGCTGGCGGCGTCGGGAAATGGCGCGCTGCGAATCGGTTCTGTCGCCGTCAATACGATGCTCGCCGGTATGACCGGAGGCTTCGGCGCCATGCTCTACATGTGGTTGCGCTACGGCAAGCCGGACGCATCGATGTCGGGCAACGGACTGCTCGCGGGATTGGTGGCGATCACCGCGCCCAGCGGATTTGTAAACCCGGTCGGCGCCTGTGTCATTGGCCTGATAGGTGGCGTGCTGGTTTGTATCTCAGTGGAATTCGTGGA
>CAZXCO010000231.1:0-3555 GCA_964639095.1 uncultured Solibacteraceae bacterium | reverse complement strand
AGATCAACGGCGTCGCACTGACCAGCCGGCAACTGGTTGCATTCGCCGAACGCCGGGGATACCCAATGCTGTGCGTGCGCGGCGCGGATTTTACCTGTCAAAGACAGGAAAAATCCATCTCGCATCTCGAATTACAACGCGGACGGCTGGCGTTTGGGCTGGACAAAGGTCTCCACCACGACCCGTTGCTCTGGCGAAAGCAGGGCCGCATCGCGGAGGCCGTGCGCAATTTCCGGCCAGACATTATTCACGTGGTGAGTCCGGGAGATGTGAGCGAAATCGGCGTTTATACGGCCAAACGAATGAAGCTGCCGCTGGCCATCTCATGGCACACCAATCTGCACGAGTTCGCGGCAATCCGGCTGGACAAGTTGCTTTCCCGCCTGCTGGTGGCGCAGAAAGCTCGCCAGGCAGTCTCTCCATTTATCGAGACCCGGGTCCTGGACGCCCTCATCGCGTTTTATCGTCTCGGGGACGTTCTGTATGCGCCCAATGAGGAACTGGTGCGGATGGTCCGGCAGCGGACCGGCAAGCCGGTTTTCCTGATGAAGCGCGGGATCGACACGGATCTCTTCAGTCCAGCCAGACGCACGGAACACGATTCCGTACTCCGTCTTGGCTATGTCGGACGAATCACGCCCGAGAAACGGGTGCGGTTTTTCCACGATCTCGATGCAGCGCTCCGCAGAGAAGGCGTGACCGGATTTCGCTTTCTGATTGTGGGCGACGGCAGCGAGCGCGACTGGTTGAGTCAGAACCTCACCGAGGTGGACCTTCCCGGAATTCAGGTCGGCGCCGACCTGGCGCGATGTTATGCCAATATGGACGTTTTCGTGTTCCCTTCCCGCACCGACACGTTCGGAAACGTTGTGCTTGAGGCCTTCGCGTCGGGCGTACCCGCGGTTGTCAGCGATGCGGGAGGGCCGAAGTTCATCGTGCGGGATGGCGAAAGCGGATTTGTGGCCCGCAGCGACCAGGAGTTCATCAACTACACCGCGCAACTCCTTCGCGACGGAGCCCTGCGCGAAAGGATGGCGCGGCAGGCGCGGCAGCAGGCGCTCGGCGAATCGTGGGGCGAAGTGTTTGAGGGGGTCTACCGCGGATATGCCGCAGCGATCCAGGCTAAAGCAGGACGGTGCTGATTGCGGACGGGCAAGCGCTTCCGCCGGCTGCGTCTGGAGAGGCCAGGCTCGCTGATCTGATCCTGGGAAGGGTTGTTCTGAGTACTGCGGCCTGAAGAGTCAAGCTGCTTTGCTTCCACAATTGCGCCCCGGAGCGTACCATCTCCGCCCGCCAAATGGGCTGAAGCGAGTGAAGTCCAGAAATGCGGGCACGGCAGCCCTCGGCCGGGTGTCGCCCGCTTGCTGCATCCAGGGCCGGTTATAAAGTGTGTGTTCGCGAGCCCCGGACCATCGGCATATGAGATGGCCGTCCTCAAGCTTCCACGCTATGTTCATGGGGTCGCCTCCCCCAGTGTCATCATAGCCCATATATTCATGATGACCGGAACGGCGGTCGCAAGCTATCGGGCCGGTCGCTAAAGAGTTTAACGGCCTTCAGTCACCTGATGGGAAATGGTCTCGACGTCCCGTCGAACGCTGTCCGCACACAGTCGAGCAGACACCCGGTTCGGGAAATGAGCCTTGTTGGGCGCCCGTGAGATTCGGATCTCCGAAAGTTCGCTTACAAAGAAGCCGCGGCTTCAACCGTGACCGCAGCGCCCCGCACGGCGATAAGCCACTACATTCGATCGATGATCGCGTTCAGTGTAGCGCTGGGCCGCATCACTGCGGCACACTTATCCTCGTCCGGGAAATAGTACCCCCCGATGTCCACTGGTTTGCCCTGCGCCGCCAACAACTCCGCGTTGATCTTGCCCTCGGCAGCCGCCAGCGCGGCGGCTACGGGACTGAAGCGTTGCTTTAAATCCCCGTCCTCGTCCTGAGCGGCGAGTGCCTTTGCCCATGCCAACGCGAGATAGTACGTCGAACCGCGGTTATCGATCTCGTTCACTTTCTGCGAGGGGTAGCGGGCACCTTCGAGGTACTGGCCGATGGCCTCGTCCAGCGTTTTCGAAAGGAGGCCCGCGCGCGGGCTGCCGCCTTTTGTCGCCATCAGTTCCAGCGATGGCACCAGCGCACAGTACTCCCCGAGCGAGTCCCAGCGCAGATGACCTTCTTTCATCAACTGCTGCACGTGCTTTGGCGCCGAACCGCCGGCTCCGGTTTCGAACAACTGGCCGCCCTGGAGCAGCGGCACGATCGAGAGCATACGGGCGCTTGTCCCCAACTCGAGAATCGGGAACAGGTCGGTGAGATAGTCACGAAGCACATTACCCGTGACGGAGATGGTGTCCTCGCCGCGGCGGATTCGCTCAAGCGAGAATTTCATCGCGTCCTCGGGCTTCAGGATCTTGATTTCCAGGCCGGAGAGGTCGTATTCGGCCAGGCAGGTTTTCACCTTCTGAATGATTTGCGCATCGTGGCCGCGATCCGGGTCGAGCCAGAACACCGCGGGTGTGCCGGTTGCCCGCGCGCGCGTCACGCCCAGCTTCACCCAATCGCGGATGGGCTCGTCTTTCGTCTGACAGGCGCGGAAGATATCGCCACGCTCCAGGCTCTGTTCGAGCAGGGTCTTGCCGTCATCCGCTACGACGCGAATCGTTCCGTTGCCCGGTGCGACAAACGTTTTGTCGTGAGAACCGTACTCTTCGGCCTTCTGAGCCATGAGCCCAACGTTGGACACGCTCCCCATCATCGCCGGATCGAACTGTCCGTTCTGCTTGCAATCCTCGATCACGACTTGATAGATGGTGGCATAGCAGCGGTCCGGAATCACGGCAATCGTGTCCTGGAGCTCATCCTCTTTGTTCCACATCTTGCCG
Source organism: uncultured Solibacteraceae bacterium (assembly GCA_964639095.1). Lineage (GTDB taxonomy): Bacteria > Acidobacteriota > Terriglobia > Bryobacterales > Bryobacteraceae > BOG-234. The sequence continues at coordinate 671 of CAZXCO010000231.1, read as the reverse complement.
CCATCACGGATCACCACTGGCATCGATGCATCGATGATCACGTCACTGGGAACATGCAGGTTGGTCCTCCCCCGACGCGAATCCACCATCGCCAGACCGGGACGCTGTTCGTAACAAGCTGCGATATCGGCTTCGATCTCAGCCTTTTTCCCGGCTGGAAGCTGGTCGAGTTTGCTGAGCACGTCGGCCAGTCCGTTATTTACGTTGGCGCCGATCTCAGCGAGGACGCCGGCATGTTTCTGCAGGGCATCGGCGAAATACTCTGCCACACAGTGCCCAAACATAATCGGGTCGGAAACCTTCATCATCGTGCACTTCAGGTGCAGCGAGAACAGCGCATTGTCAGCTTTGGCGGCAGCGATCTGCTCGGCATAGAATCTCCGCAGTGCCGTCACGTTCATCACCGCGCAGTCGACAACTTCGCCCTCGGTCAGCGGGATTCTTTGCTTCAGGACTTTCACAGCGCCGGCGAAATCCACGAATTCGATACGCGCCTCAGTGGCGGAGCTCACCGTCACGGATTTCTCACTGCCAAAGAAGTCGTTGTTGCTCATGTGAGCGACGCGCGTCACCGAGCCCGACTTCCCTGAACCCGAGCTGGGCCACGGCTTCATCATGTTATGTGGATGCTTCCGCGCGAACGCCTTCACGGATCCGGAAGCGCGCCGGTC
>CAZXCO010000230.1:0-3953 GCA_964639095.1 uncultured Solibacteraceae bacterium | reverse complement strand
TATGGAACGGGGCAGTTGCCCAAGTTCGCGGAGGATCTTTTCAAGCTGGAGAACACGGACTACTGGCTGGTCCCGACAGCCGAAGTGCCGGTGACCAATCTCTTTCGGGATGAGACGCTGGATCTCGAAAAACTTCCGATCAACTTCTGCGCGTATACGCCGTGTTTTCGAAGTGAGGCGGGTTCTTACGGACGCGATGTGAGGGGCATCATCCGGCAGCACCAGTTCCAGAAGGTGGAACTGGTGAAATTCGCCCGTCCCGACGACAGCTACGACCAGCTTGAGCGTCTGACGGCAGACGCGGAGGACATTCTGCGCCGCCTCGACCTGCCATTCCGCACGGTCGTGCTCTGCACGGGCGACATTGGGTTCGGTTCGGCGAAAACGTACGACATCGAGGTCTGGCTGCCGGGGCAGAGTGCCTACAAGGAGATCTCCTCCTGCTCGAATTACGAAGCGTTCCAGGCCCGCCGCGCCAATATCCGGGTCAGGAACGGCAAGAAGACCGAACTCGCGCACACGCTGAACGGCAGCGGACTCGCAGTCGGGCGCACCTGGGTGGCGATCGTCGAGAACTATCAGCAGCGCGATGGCAGCGTGGTGATTCCCGAGGCGCTGCGTCCGTATTTGAATGCGGAGCAGATCACAAAATCGGCCGAGCTGAAGTAGCTCATGGCTCCCCCCGGCTATCGGATACGCCGCGCTCGGGCGGATGAGTTCCACATCATCGCCGGGCACCGCGCCGCGATGTTCCGGGACATGGGACTCCTGTCCGAAGAAGAAGCTGTTCTCCTGTCGAACGCCAGCGAACCGTGGATTGCCGGTCTGCTGGCGAACGAAGCTTACATTGGATGGCTTGCCGAGCATGAAAACGCCGTTGTAGCCGGCGCGGGAATATGGCTCCGGGAATCCGGACCCGTGCCCGGATGTTACCGGGTAGGTCGTTGGGCTCACGTCGTCAACGTCTATACGAAGCCGGACCATCGGCGGCGCGGTCTCGCGCGATCTCTCATGAATGAGCTGTTGAACTGGTGCGCTTCTCACGAAGTCGACCAAATCACGCTGACGGCTTCGGACGAAGGGCGGCCTCTTTACGAGTCGCTGGGCTTTGCTCAGGCGGCGGACATGAAGCTGCCCGCTCCGCGCCGCTGATCAGCGGACGACTGCGTTCCCGCGGGGTGCTCTTATAAGCAGCACAAACACGCTCGCCATTACCGCGCACCCGCCCAGAAACAGCATCCCGCCGCGGTAGGAGCCGCTGTTGTTGCTGAGTAAGCCCACCATATACGGGCCGAGAAAGCCGCCGAGATTGCCGAAGCAATTGATGACGCCGATTCCAGCGGCTGCCGCGGTCTCGCTCAGGAATATCGTGGGCAGTGTCCAGAAGCTGGCGCGATAGCCGTGCAGACCGGCGGCCGCGATGGAGAAGAGAGCCATGGCGAGCGCGACATTCGCTCCCATGCGATCGCTCGAAGCGAAGATCGCGAACGCCAGTGCGCCCACGCCGACCGGAGCGGCGACGTGCCAGCGGCGCTCGCCGGTGCGGTCCGAGTGCCACGCCAGCAACAGCAGGACAGGAATCTCGATCAGAAAAGGGATTCCACTGATCAGCGAGACCTTGAGAGAGCCGAGACCCGACAGCCGCTGGACAATCTTCGGAAGCCAGAGAGTAAACCCCCAGTTCGCGCTGAGAATGCAGAAATAGGCGAGCGCGAGCAGAATGACGACCGGATGCCGTAGCACTGTGGAGATCGGGGGCGCGGGCGGCTTGCTCAGCCGCTCTTTTTTCAGTTCCCCCGCAATCCAGGCGCGCTGTTCGGCGGTGAGCCAGCGGGCCTGTGCCGGGCGGTCCGTCAGGTAGAAAATCGTGATGACGCCCAGCAGGATGGCCGGCGCGCCTTCCAGTAGAAACAGCCAGCGCCACCCTTCGATCCCGAACCAGTGAGCCTGCAGCAGCAGGCCGGAGATTGGCGCGCCGAGAATTTCCGAAAACGGGATGCCGACCATAAAAAATGCGACGGCTTTGGCCCGGTCCTCCTGGCGATACCAGTGCGAGACATAGACGAGAATGCCGGGGAAAAAGCCGGCTTCTGCGAGGCCGAGAAGGAAGCGCGCGCCGTAGAACTGGCCCGGCGTATGGATGAACCCGGTGAGCGCGGCAAATGCGCCCCACGAGATCATGATGCGGGCGATCCATTTCCGGGCGCTCCAGCGTTCCACGAGAATGGCGCCGGGAATTTCGAGTATGAGGTACCCGAGGAAAAAGATTCCCGAGCCGAGGCCGAAGACAACATTCGGAAAGCCAAGATCGCGGGTCATTTCGAGACTGGCGTAGCTGACGTTCACGCGATCGAGATAAGAGACCAGATAGAGGAGAAACAGGAACGGCATGAGCCGCAGGGTGATGCGCCGGCGCGTCTCTGCGCCGAGGTCGGGAGCGGCGGCAGTCATTCAGCGGAAGCCATATTCGACGGGCGGATTCAGAACCGGACCGGCGCCCCGTAGCCGGTCATTTCGATATACCCGACGCCTTTCTGCGTCCCGGAATAGTCCACTGCCCCCTCCCAGTAACTCGCGCCCTGCTTGAGCCGCAGCTCCTGATTCGGAATCAGGGCGCGCGAGGTCAGATCGATATTCAGGCCCGGCACGCGCAGCCGCCAGGCAACAGGATACTTGCGCCAGTGGGACAGCGGCGTGAGCGTGAACTCGTCATGACGCAGGTGCTTCGCCACACCACGAGCGTCGATGAACGTGCCGGAGGAATACGGGTCGATCGACCCGTCTTTTCGCCGGAGCTCGAATAACATGAGCTCCGTATTGTTGTTCAACTGAACGCTGAACCAGTCCCATCCCACCTGATCCGGAGCCAGTTGCTCGGTGAACCATTCGTGATCCATCCAGGCCGTGCCGGTTACCGGGCGGGAGTTGATGGTTCCCGACGCGCGGAGGCGTGGAAACGAGACGTAGTATGAGGCGCGTCCAGGTTCGGCGGATTTGCGGCTTACTCCGTTTTCTCCCTGAATGACGAAAGGCTTTTCAGGCGCCAGTTCCAGATGAAAGCGGAAGCGTTCCGTAATTGCATCGAGAGTCTGTTTCTCGCCGTTCCATTGAGCGGACCAGTTCCCGTTCCAGATCCGGCGGCGCTCGAAACTGGCGCCCGCAATACCCGGCCCCTGGCGATTCAGCCGCTCGTCGTAGAAAAAACGCTTGCCTTTTGCATCCGTGAGGGCGGCGTGGGCGAGATAAAGATCCTGGATGGACCAGGCCGATTTGTTCGATTCCGCCTTGTTCGACTCCACTTTGTGCGATTCGGGACGCGCCCCTTCGCGGAAAAACACCAGCTCGAATCCGAACCGTTCACCTCCCGCCGCTGTCACATTACCGGTGTAATACCACCATTCCGTGCGAAAGTCTTGATGCTCGAAATGATCTTTCGGAAAGTGGTATTCATAACCGGGCAGGGCTTCACGATACTGGAAGCCGGCTGCCAGCAGCGGGAGAACACCGAGCGAAAGTACAATGGTCCGCAAAGGCCAGCGTAGCGCAGAAGATTGCTAACATGAGGGTCAGGTTCGTCCGATCGAATAAATCACGATGATTGTTGAACCCCAGTGTGCTCGTTTCGACAGTATCGCATTGGAGGGAGGGGCGACCCTGTCTCCCGTCGAAGTCGCCTACGAGACGTACGGCCACCTCAATTCCACCCGCTCGAATGCCATTCTGATCACGCACGCTTTTACCGGAGACGCTCACGCCGCGGGCATCAGTCACGAAACGGGAAAGCCCGGCTGGTGGGACAACATGATCGGTCCGGGCAAGGCATTCGATACTGACCGGTACTTCATCATCTGCTCCAACGTGCTCGGCGGATGCCAGGGCACAACGGGGCCGTCGTCGATCAATCCGGCGACGGGGCGTCCTTATGCGCTTTCATTCCCGGTGATTACGATCCG
>CAZXCO010000229.1:0-8649 GCA_964639095.1 uncultured Solibacteraceae bacterium | reverse complement strand
GTCTCATCGCGAATGCAGCCGAAGCTTACGGCCCCGCGCACGGCGATGTCCGGGTGGCCATTCACGCCGGCCAGACGCCGGAGCGCGCGCAGAGCACCCGCACCGCCACCTTCGAAGAAGGCGATCCCGGACCCGGCAGATGCCTCGGCATCGTCGTGGAAGACCGGGGCTCCGGCATGTCGCCCGAGGTGTTGCAGCGCGCCTTCGATCCCTTCTTCACTACGCGCTTCACCGGGCGCGGACTGGGTCTGCCAGCCGTGCGCGGCATTGTGCGGTCCTATTCGGGCAAGCTTTTGCTCGAAACGGAGCCGGGTCAGGGGACACGAGTCGAGGTCTGGCTCCCGCTCTCAAAGAATTAAGCCGGAATTGCCGGAAAAATGCTGGTTGTATACGGAACACGGCCATGTCCGGATTTCGATTGCTGGTGCTTGCACTCAGCTTCCCTCTCATCGCTCTCCCCCAGAGCGCAATGCACAATACGGTTACCGCGGGCGCAGGCGGAGGATTTCCCGCCGGTGGTTTTCGAACGGACAGCTGCTCCAACGGACCGGTGCATTCCCGGCCAGCTACGAATACCGGCTTTTCCACTATCTGGCGCCGGAAATCGGCATGCAAAATATGCTCCCCAACGTTCCCACCTTCACGAAATTCGGCTCAACTTACTCGAGGGAACGCGTGACTCTGCTTTCTTTGGGGGTTCGCGGAATCGCTCCGCTCCGGGATGATCGCATCGAGCTGTTTGCCGGCGCCAGCACCGCCCATCTGAACAGTTCGGACACCGACCTGACGCAGGGCATCCTGGCTGCTCCAGTTCGACGGAGGCGGCCGCTGGGCAATCGATCGGGGGCGTCGCTGCTCGATCGGCCCCACGTGCGCTTGACACGCGATTCCGGGCGCCCGACCGAGGAGTGGGTTTCACTGACCGCCGATTTCGGATTTCGCTTTTGATCCGGCGCTGCCCGCCGGCGTCGCTTCAGATGCCGCCGTGGTAGATTCAGGGCAAATATGGGGTCTTATCGTCATTGGATTTCAACAGGTTGGATTTCGACAGGCAGGATCCTGACAGCTCTTTCCACGCTGGCTCTGCCCGCGTGGCCCTGCGCCTGTGTGGGCGTCAACGCCGGCGGCTGCCAGGCTCCGCCGGCGGACGTGATCGTTCTGGCAACGGTCCTATCGAAAGAGGTTGACGCGCCCGCCGCTCCGGCTGCCCCGGCAGGCAGCATGAACCGCCGTCCGGCCGGCGCAGCGCCCGCTCCTCTTCCTCAGGTGCGCATCACGTTGAACGTGTCGGAACGATTTCGCGGGGACGCCGGACAGACTCTCGTCTTGCAGTCCGATACGAGCGACTGCGCCGTTCCGTTCGAGACCGGCCAGGAGTATCTTGTCTTCGCCCGGAACTTTCAGGGAAGCCTGACGACCACGACCTGCAGCGGAACCCGCCCGGCCAAAGGGGCGGCAACCACCATCCTGCAGCTTCGTGCCCTCCGCGACGGGACGACGCTTCCCGATCTTTTCGGGTTCGCCGGGGCGCATCCGCCGGGCTCCGTGTCGGGCGGATGGGACCGCGTGCAGCCCGTTCCGGGCCTGACCGTCACGGCTCGATCCGGACGCACAGCGTACCGGACGAAGACCGGAGATGACGGATCCTGGGCGTTCGAACGTCTTCCCGCGGGGCGCTATCAGATCAGCATCAGGACACCGCCTGGCCGTCTCGCGTTATGGAACCGTTCCTCGGATCACGCCGTAGCGGGCGTTAATCGGGGTATGACGTCCTGCCCGGTGAACTTCGAGATTTTCAACGACGGCCGGATCAGCGGGGATATCGACGCCGGTGGCGGGGAGCCCGCATCCGGTTACGTCTTCGCATGGTACGAAGGGGCCGGGAACGAAGGCGTCGCGCCGGCCGGGAGCCAGGTCAACCAGGGCCACTTTGAGATCGACCGTCTGTGGCCCGGACCCTACCGGCTGGTCTTCATGCCCGCATCGCCGCCGCGCGCCGGTCTGATTTACTATCCCGGCACGCAGGACGCAAGCAAAGCGACCCCGATTGAGGTCGGCGATGGTACACACGTGGACGGCCTGAGATTCCAGGCGTTCTGAATGGGTAATCTCAGGCCGGCTCGCCTTCGGCTGCGAGAGCCGGATTGACGGCGCCTTCCTTCACCGGGCGCGGCATCCGGCGCAGCACGACGGCGAGGCACGCAGCAATTACCGCAAGGCCGGCGCAGGCGTAAAAGCCGTAATCCCACGATCCGGTCTTTTCAAAAAGCTTCGCGGCAAGTCCGCCGCCCACGATCGACGCTGCGCCTTTCGCCGCATAGATGAACGCGTAATTCGAGCTGGCGAATTTCGCTCCAAAGTAATCCGCGCTGGCGGAAGGGAACAAGGAGTAAACTTCGCCCCAGGTGAAATAGACCAGCGCCAGGGTCACCACGAACATCACCGGCGAGTTCTTGCCCAGCGTCACCACGCCCAGCAGCGCCAGCGCCTGGAGCAGAAACGCGATGACCATCGTGTTCTCGCGGCCCGCGGAATCCGAAACCCAGCCCCAGAAAAGCCGCGCGCTGCCGTTGGCCAGAGGGTCGACCGTCAGCGCCAGAGTCAGCGTGGCCGCGCCGATATTCAACGTCTTCGCCATCGGAGCCACCTGGGCCGTTGCCATCAGGCCGCCGATCCCCATCAGCAGCGCCATCGTGAACATCATGTAGAAATGCGGGGTCCGCAGCATTTCGCCGGAATTGAAGTTCGCTCCGGTCTTGCGCACGACCTTGCCGCGCGGGGCCGGCAGTACGACGCCCGGGCCGGGGTTGCGGAGAAACTGCGCCGCCAGAATAATCACCAGCCCCTGCCCGATTCCTGTGATCAGAAAAGCAAAGCGGTAATCGCCCTTGTTCACCAGACTGGCGATGAACGGCACGAACAGAGCGGCGCCGGATCCAAAGCCCGCCGCAATCGTTCCCGCCGCCAGCCCGCGCTTGTCGGGGAACCATTTCAGCGCTGTCCCCATGCAGCCGCAGTACACGAGAGCGGCGCCGAAACCGGCAAGCGCATAGAGGACGTAGACCTCAGTCAGCGTCGTCGCGCGCCCCATGCCGGCCCAGCCTATACCGCACAGCAATCCGCCGAGAGAAATGAAGGCGCGCGGGCCGATGAGGTCGATGAGCCAGCCGGTAAACGGCATCACCCAGGTCTCGAATGCGATAAACAGCGTGAAGGCCCACTGCACTTCCGTCAGGTTCCAGTGCATCCCTGCGCGCATCGGATTGACAAACAGCGTCCACGAATACTGCAGGTTGGCGATCATGATCATCGCCGCGACGGAAGCGACGAGCTGGACCCAGCGGTTCTTCATAAGTGGCGCACCCCGGCCAGAAGTTTTGTGCAGGCGTAAATGGTTCGCGTGTGAGGCATGGGAACGCCGAGGCGATCCCCGAGCTCCAGCACAGCGCCGACTACCGCTTCCAGTTCCAGAGGCCGGCCCGCCTCGAGATCCTGAAGCATCGATGTCTTGTGCTCACCCACTTTTTCGGCGCCGGCAATCCTCTGTTCAATCGAAATCGGAAGATCGAGCCCGAGTCTGGCGGCAACCGTTTCCACCTCGGCCATGATATTACGAACAATCCCGTTGACTCCAGGATCGCGCACCATGCCGGCCAGTGTCGCCCCCGTGAGGGCGCTGATCGGGTTGAAGGCCACGTTCCCCAGAATCTTCACCCAGATCTCGGTGCGGATGCGCGCGGTAATGGGGCAGCGCAGCCCGGCTTTGATGAATGCTTCCGCGATGGCGCGGCAGCGGTCCGACCGGCGGCCGTCGGGTTCGCCCAGCGAAATGCGGTTGCCTTCCGTGTGCCGGATGACGCCCGGCTCCACGATATCCGTCCCGAGGTAAACGATTGAGGCCACCACGCGGGCCGGGTCGATCGAGTTGGCGATGACGCCGCCTGGATCGACGCGCTCCAGATGAAGGCCCGTGAGTTCGCCCGCGCCCGTCTGGAAATACCACCAGGGCACCCCGTTCTGGGTGCTGACGACGGTGGTGTTTTCACCGATGAGCGGCTTCACGTGCGGCGCGAGCGCGGTCAGGCTGTGCGCCTTCACGCCGAGTACGATCACATCGAACGGACCCGCATTTTCCAGACTCGCAATGAGCTGCGGCCGGACTTCGAAGTCCCCTTCTTCACTCAGAACGCGAAGCCCGTGCTCCCGCATCGCCGCGAGGTGGGCGCCGCGGGCGAAGAGCGTAACATCCTGCCCCGCCCGCGTCATCTTCGCGCCGAGATAGCCGCCGATCGCGCCTGCGCCGGCGATCAGGAATCTCATGTTTCTCTCGAGGGAACCGTGCAGGAGCGCAAAGCTCTACGCGCCCGTGACCGCTTTCGCCACAACGCCACGCTGGATCTTGCCTGTGGCCGTGCGGGGCATCGTATCAATGATGTAGAACTTTTTCGGCCGCTTGAAATCCGCCAGGCGCTCTTTGCAGAAGGCCTGCAGATCCGCCTCGGTCGCGGTCTGGTTCTCTTTCAGAACGATCGCCGCCGCCACTTCTTCGCCCCACGTTGCATGCGGCACCCCGAAGGCCACGGCTTCAGCGACGCTGGGATGGCCCAGCAGCACCTCATCGATCTCCCGGGGGCCGATCTTCTCGCCGCCGCGGTTGATCAGCTCCTTGATGCGGCCGGTCAGCCGGAGATAGCCTTCCTCGTCGAGCGTGCCCTGATCGCCGGTACGGAACCAGCCGTTCGTGAAAGACTTCGCATTCGCTTCCGGATTGTTTTCATATCCCGAAACCACGTTCGGCCCTTTGATCACGACCTCGCCGGGCGTGTTCGGCGGCAGGAGATTTCCGGCATCATCCATGATGCCGATCTGAATGCCGGTCCCCCTGCCTACCGAGCCGGGCTTTCTCGCGGCCGGAGGCTGGGGATTCGAAGCCATCTGGTGCGACGCTTCGGTCATGCCGTAGGCTTCTAGCACAGGAGCCCCGAACACTTCTTCCATCTTCGCCATCATCTCCGGCGGCAACGCGGCGCTGCAGGAGCGAATGAACCGGAGCCCTTCGGCGCCCGCGGGCCGCTCGCTCCCGGCGCGCGCCAGGAGCATGCTGTGAATCGTCGGCACGGCCGAATACCACGTCGCGCCCGTATCACGGACAGCTCGCCAGAAGGAGAGCGGATTGAACTTGTTCGGCACCGCCACCGTGCCGCCGGAGCGCAGCGTGGAAAGCGTCGACGCCACCAGCCCGTGCACATGAAACAGCGGCATCACGCAGAGCGCCACATCAGCCGGGGTCAACTGGTAGTGCTCCACGATGTTCTTCGTGGATGCCGTGATGTTGCGATGCATGATCGGCACGCGCTTGGGGCGTCCGGTGCTTCCGCTGGTGTGCAGAATCAGCGCGACGTCGTCGCCGGTGGGCGCCGGGGCCGTCTTGCCGCTGGGCGCATTCAGAATCCGGACGTAACCCTTGTCATCCATCTCGATGGAATAAACCGGCACGCCCCGCGCCTCGGCGGCCTTACGCGCCTCGGGCGCGCCATCCGGAGGGCACAGCAGAACCTTCGCGCCGGTGTCTTCGAGATAGAAGGTGAACTCCTCCTCCCGGTAGTTGGGGTTCAGGGGCGCGGCCGTACCCGCTATGGAAGCTGCCAGGAAGCTGACAATGGCAGGCAGTCCGTTGGGAAGGACCGTCGCGACACGGTCTCCCCGCTGGATGCCGATGGATGCCAGCGCATTGGCCATTTCGACAACCTGATCGCGTAGAGACTGATAGGTTACCCGGTGTCCCGGCTCAGGAAGAATGATCGCGGTGCGTTCGGCGGGCGAAATCTGAATAAGTTCCAGCAGCGTGTTCGGAGTAGACATCAGAATCATCATGTCACGGCGGCCTCGTTATCGCGAGTAACCTGACAATGCTATTCGCCGCCATGAAGGTGTTTTTCGGAGGCAACTCGGACTGAAGCTGGAGAAACGCAAGCGGCCGATCCCCGTGCTCGTGATCGATCACATCGAACAGACGCCGGCGGAGAACTGACTTCGGTTCAGGCTTCGGCCGACAAGCCGGCCTCCGCCAGCGCCGCACGATAATCGTCCTGCGTATTCAGATTCCGCAACGTGCGGAGTTCCGGATCGACCGCGGCCATCTCCTCCGGCCGCACGCGGCGCGTGCGCACGGCCTCGAACAGGAACACCGGCCGCAGCCTGTCTTTTTCGAGGAGCGATTCCACTTCGGGCAGCACGCTGCGCCGGTACACTGCCGATAGCGGATGGGCAAAGCCGTCGATCTCCATTACCGCGATGTCGTTGTCGCCAAGGAGTTCGATCATCCGGGTCACGAACGCGGGCGCCAGCAGTGGAACATCGCAGCTCGTCACGTATGCCATCTCCGAGGAATCCGGCAGCGCTTTCAGCCCCGCGCGCAGCCCCTCGAGAGGACCGCGCGCCTCGCGTTCATCGCGCGTGACGATCACTTCTCCAGTGCCGGTAATCAAAGACAAGTCGGGCAGCACCTGATCGCGCGCCGCGACAGCCACGATGGGATGAACCACTGTACTCAGCAGCCGGACCACGCGCTGGAGCATCGTCTCCGGACCGAATGGCAGCATGGCCTTCGACGTCCCCATTCTGGTGGACTTTCCGCCGCACAAAACAATGCCGGCGGCGCTCATGCCGCGCCCTCCGCCGGCTTCATACCCAGGCGGATCAGAGCCTCCCTTGTCGTCTTTTCCTGCAACAGTTTTTTGAACGCGATCAGCCCCGGCCGGTTCTCACGCGCCATCGGCACGATGAAATCGTAGCGCTCCTCCTGCACGGGCAGGAATCCGAGCCCGGCGTTCCTCGCAACCGTATCGAGGGTCATGCCCCAGTCGGCGCGGCCCTGCGCCACGGCGGCGGCAACAGCGTTATGATTGCGCGGCTGCACTGCGTAGCCGTGCGGTCTGGCGTTCCCGAGCAGCCGGTCTATCAGGACTCGCGTGCCGCTTCCGTTATTGCGATTCACCATCACGCAAGTGGGATCTGCTATCGCGGTGGCGATGGCCTCGCGCGACGTCCGGCCTTCGAACCGGCTGTCGCCAGGGCGGAAGACGATGCCCTGGAGGCGGCCATAGCCGGGAACAAGATCCAGCACCGGAGTCAGGAACGGCCGGTTGTATTCGCCCGTGTTCGGATCGAGCAGATGGACCCCGGCCACATCGCACTCGCCGCGCATGGCCGCATACAAGCCTCCCGAGCTGCCCACAGCGAGAAATTTCGAGCGGACGCCCCGCCGCTCCAGCTCTCCCAGCAGATAATCGAGCCCGATGCAATGGCTGCCGATCACGACCAGATCCGCCAGTTGCAGATCCTTCCCCAGAAGCTGCACCTGAATGAGGCTTCCCGCCTGCACGATCTCTTCATGCCGCCCGATGGTTGCGAACCCGTCGGCGCGGCTGAACGTGGTGACACTGCCCGACCCCTGTCCCATCGGATACGCCGCGAGGACCGTCTCCGCGCCCTTCCCTGCCGTTTCCACCAGCCCGACCAGAAGGTACTCGGTCCGGCCGATTTCGCTGTTCACCTTGACCGCGAGCCGCGCCGTCACGACCGTTCGCTCCTCGGCACTGCGGCCCGCCAGCAGGCGAATCACCGGAGCCACGAACTCGTGGAAGGTGAAGATGGCCGACGTGGGGAAACCGGGGAGCACGACAACGGCGCGCCCGCCGGTCGCAGCCAGGCAGATGGGCTTGCCGGGCTTCAGCGCGACACCGTGCGCCACGATGCCGGGGTCGTCGAGTTCGGCCACCACCCGGTAGGAGACGTCTCCCCCGCCCTTGCTCGTGCCTCCGGACAACAGCACGATGTCCGCGAATTCGAGCGCGCGCCGCAGCCGCTCCCGCAGGGCGTCCGGATCGTCGTGCGCGATCCCGAGACGCCTCGGCTCGCCACCCAGTTCGCGAACCGCGTCGGCGAGCACCTGCCCGTTGGAGTCGTAAACCCGGCCCGGCCGCATCTCTTCGCCGGGCGCAATGATTTCGTCGCCGGTGGAAAGGATCGCGACAATCGGCTTGCGCCACACGCTCACCTGAGCGACGCCGATGGCGGCCAGCACGCCCGTGTCGCGGCTGGTGAGCACCTGGCCCCGCCGCAGCACGGTCTCGCCGGCCGCAATATCGGTGCTCGCGAACGAGATTCCGCTGCCCGCGGTGACCGCCCGCGAAATCCGCAACTCGCCGTCGCGAGCTTCCGCGTGCTCCACCATCACAACGGCGTCGGCGCCGCGCGGGACCATACCGCCCGTGGCGATCAGCACCGCGCGGCCCGGCGTGATCGTCGTGGACGGAACGACACCGGTGTGAATCTCCTCCTCCATGAGGCGGACTAGTCGAGGCGCCTCCTCCGACGCACCAAACGTGTCTTCCGCCGCGACCGCGAAGCCGTCCACGTTCGAACGGTCGAACGAAGGCACATCGACGGGCGACACGACATCGGCCGCCAGCACTCGCCCCAGCGCGTCGTCGAGCGCGACGACTTCGGTCCCCAGCGGTTTGCAGTTGATCGCGGCGCGAAAGCGCTTTTCCGCTTCGTCGCGGTCGAGAACCTGGAGGAACTGTTCCTGTTCACGCATTTTCAGTCATACAACCAGACTTCGACTTCGGCGCCGGCGGCGAAGCC
>CAZXCO010000228.1:0-1550 GCA_964639095.1 uncultured Solibacteraceae bacterium | reverse complement strand
GCCGTTTTAACTTTGAACTGCGGCAAAACGGTTCCTGCAATCGGGCGCCGCCTGATTCGGACTAGCGGCCACCCGCGGTCCGGCTTCCCGGAGTAGCCCGATGCCCGGCTCCCACCGGCGTTGCTTCTTCTCCGGCGTTCGCCGCGAGATCGTTAATCCGGCTCTCCGCGAGATCATTCAATTTCCGGTCTGCCTGCTTTTCCTCGCTCAGAGTCTCTTCCAGAAGCGAGACTGCCTCCACGTATCCAAGGATCTGCGCGTGGGTGCGCGCCGACCCATAACCGGAAATCTCGTAGTGCTCCACTTTCTGCGCCGCCGCGATCAGACCGGCGTCGCGAACGGCCGTGTCGTCCGCATTGCCCGCCAGTTCCTCTCCTTCGCTGATCAGCCCCGACATGGCCGCGCATTTCTTTCCCGAGCTTTTCTTGTCCAGATGTTCGAAAATTTCCTCCAGGCGCCGGACCTGGTTTTGGGTTTCCGCCAGATGGTCTTCGAATGCCTTGCGAAGTTTATCGGATGAAGACGCTTTCGCCATCTTCGGCAATGCCTTCGTCAACTGCTTTTCCGCGTCATAAAGATCGCGGATTTCATCCAGAAAAAGATCTTCCATCGTTGCCACTGTCGCCATAGAGTGTTTCTCCTTTTCTCTCGAGTTGTCGGTTTCAGCCCGGCGTCCGCGGGCGAAACCATCGCGTACATCGTCACGTGAGATGACTTTTGATTCTTCAGGCGCGTCGTGTGATGTGCCTGAAAGTTTCTGAGCGCCGGTATTCAATGTGCCTTCCGAGATCCGGCTGCTTTCAAATACATTTCTCGGCATTGCTGTGTCTCCTGCGGGAAGTTACGAAATTACGAAAACGGCGCGCGCGATTTGCACTGTTATTCGAGCAATCGCCAGGCCGGATAGAGCGGATCAGGCTTTCGCGTGAAAAGGCGCCCGTACAGGAGCACACCGGCCAGATCGCGCGAATTCAGGCCTGAAGGTCCGCTCTCTCTCAGCGAATTGGATTCAGGTCGATCCGCGCGTTCAGGCGGAAATTCAAGACTGTTTCCGCCGGAACCCGCACGTGGTCGCCCTTCGTGACCACCTGTGCGCCCGCTCCGGCGGCTCCGCCGGCGAGCGCTCCGATGCCGGCCCCTTTGCCGCCGCCTGCGATCGCGCCGATCAGTGCTCCCAGCGCCGCTCCGCCGCCGACAAATTCACCGGTTCGCTTGTTCCGGCCCAAACCTTCGCGGTTGCGGGCTGCGATCTCATCGGTATCCACTGTGTATCGCCGCCCGTTCACTTCCACCGACTGGAGGTCGAGCGCGATCTGATTGTCACGGACCCTCCGGATCACGAGCCACGCCATTGAGCCTCGCGGAATGACAATGCCTCCGTTTGTATCCGCCACGTCGCGGCTCACTTCCGCCGAATAGCTTCGCGACTCCGACGCATCCCGGGAATCGATGTTTTCATTGGTGCGAATGGCTATTTCCGCGCCTGCCGGAATCACCATCGCGTGCGGCCGGGGCCCTGCATTCGGATATGCGGCTGGTCCGGGCGGTGG
>CAZXCO010000227.1:0-2103 GCA_964639095.1 uncultured Solibacteraceae bacterium | reverse complement strand
CCGCTGCACGAGCCTGCCGCGGTTTCGCTCGATCTCGACTGGCTCGCCCGCAAACTGGGCCGCGCGGTCGAAGCGCCCGAAGTGCGCCGCATCCTCGGGAGCCTCGCCTTCCGCGTGGAAGAATCCGGCCCGGGCCGCTTTCTCGTTCATGTGCCCACCTGGCGCGCAACGCGCGACATTGCGATGCCGGAAGATCTGGTGGAAGAAGTCGGCCGCATGATCGGTTACGATTCCATCGAGCCGAAGCCGCCGCTGGTTCCCTGCGCGCCGTCGTACGATCCGCCCGAACGCGAATTCCTGCGCAACGTCAAGCGCACCATGGCGGCCCGGGGCTACACCGAAGTCTCGAACTACTCTTTCGTCAGCGAGGAGGAAGCCCGGCGCTTCGGCCTCGAGGTCGCGGACCACATTCGCGTCCTGAACCCGATCGCCGCCGGGCAGGAACTTCTGCGCACGTCGCTGCTCCCGGGCATTCACCGGAACATCGTCGAGAACTCCAAGCACTTCGATGAGTTCCGGATCTTCGAAATCGGCCGTGAGATTCACCGCTCGGGCGAGAAGATGCGTCTGATGGCCGCGCTGTTTGCAAAGGACGACGGAGCCCGGGGCCTGCTGGAACTCAAGCGCACAGCCGAATGCCTTGCGCCCGGACTCGAAGTGCGCGAGGCATCGCCTCTTTCATGGGAACACCCCGCCCGCAACGCCGCGCTCGAATGGAAGGGCCGCCTTGTGGGACGCCTCAGTGAAATGCACCCGTCGCTCGTCGAGAACGGAAGGGCCGCCATACTCGATGTCGATCTGGCCCTGCTCGAGGAGCTGACGCCGGCGCGCGCGAGCTACAAGCCGGTGCGCCGGTTCCCGACGAGCGCGTTCGACCTCTCTGTGATTGCGGGAGAGCGCGAACCGGCCGCGAGCCTGGAGCTGGAGATACGGCGCTTCGCGGGCGATCTCGCCGAGAGGATCGAATACGTGCGCGAGTACCGCGGGGAGCGCGTGCCGGAAGGGAAGAAAAGCGTTTCCTTCCGCATCGTCGCGGGCGCCGTCGACCATACGCTTTCGGCGGAAGAGATCGGCCAGATTCGCAGCCGGATCATCGAAGGCCTGAGCAGTCTTGGCTACGAGTTGCGAGTCTGATCGGGGTTCGGACCCAACCCCTCATTCATAAAGCGCCCGCTGATTCATAAAGCATTGGGTGGGCTTCCTGCATCCGGCGCGCGGTGTCCCGCGCCGCCTGAATCTGCACGAGGCTGCCTTTGCCGATGCCCGGGCACCATTCTCCTGTTTTTTGCCAGTTTCGTTTGTTTCCCACCAGCTCCGGCCAGAACGGAAATGCGGCGCACTGCAGCGGCTTGGCCGGATGCACGGAACAACCGCCATCCTTCAGAAACTCGCATTGCGCATGCCGCGGCACGCGCAGCCGCCGCAGGTGCCGGGTGCGGTAGACATAGCGCTCTTCAAACGCCGCCGCGCTCATCCCGAGATGTTCCGCCAGGCGCAGGATGTCGTCTTCGGTCAGATAGACAAAGCCCTGCTGCTCGCAGCATCTGGTGCAGCCGGGCTGGCATTCGAAGCGCATCCCGCAATCCTATCAGCGTCCGCTCGCGCCGGCCTCGGGATCGCAAATTTACAAGGCTTTTACAACTCCTCGACGACACACTGTCCGCTCTCGTTTACAGTAGGCGCTGGTGGATTGAGTTCCTCCAGCCGGGGGCATCGGGTTTTCAGGGGTGATCCGGTGCTCCCGTTCCCTTCTCCCGCCGGCCGCGGGAAAAAAGTGACCTGGCGTACAGCCCGGAGGGCGTCGTTCGCGGTTTGTGAAGAATACTGGTCACTGACCATGCTTCGCCGAACCATCCGCAACACGCCGGCTTCCGTGCTGGCCTGCCTCTGCCTTGCCAGCCCGTTCGCGTGCGCGCAAACCGTCGACTTCGCTAGAACGCAAATTCAAACCGTGAAGATCGCCGATGGATTTCACGTGCTGATGGGAGGTCCGGCGCAGGGCAATATTCTCGTCTTCAGTGGCCGCGACGGCACTCTGCTCATCGATTCCATGTACGCGCCGATGCACCAGAAGATCATGGATGCGCTCGCGGCCATCGGCGC
>CAZXCO010000226.1:0-1726 GCA_964639095.1 uncultured Solibacteraceae bacterium | reverse complement strand
TCGATCTTGCCGACGCCGAAGTACTCATCCGACTGGACCGCGTTTCCATAGCGCGTCAGACCGCAATTGTTGATCGGCGCGGGAAGATATTTCGCGACCGCAGCAGCGACCGGCGAAATCTGCGACGACGGAATCTGGTTGTTCGGATAAGGGGCGTTGGCGGCCGGATCCTTCAGTTGGACTGGTCTGGACTGGCACGCGCTCGAAGCGAAGGTGCTGAAATCGCCGCTGAGCATGTCCGCGGTCGGGACAAAGGCCTGCGTGGCATTCGGGCTCTGACGTGTAATCGTGCCCTGATAGCCGCCGAAGAAGAAGAGTTTGTCCTTCCGGATGGGCCCGCCGAGGGTGCCGCCGAACTGATTACGCTTCAGGTAGTCGGGAGTCGCTGAGAAGAACTGGCGGGCATTGGTATCGTAGTTCCTCAGAAATTCGAAGGCCGTCCCGTGGTACGAATTCGTGCCCGACCGCGTGACGCCGTTCACCGTTCCGCCCGCATGGAATCCGTACTGCGCGGGCAGAGCGCTTGTTTCGACCTTGAATTCCTGCAGTGCGTCCGGAAACGGCAGCGGCAGCGGAGCCGAGGAAAACACATCGTTGTGAATCGCCCCATCAAGCAGATAGGTGGTTCCGGTCTGCGTGCCGCCGGCAACCGAGAAGCTGGTCACGTTGGGATAAGTGAATCCGCCCGCCGCGGATGTGCCGCCGACCGAGGCCCCGCCCGAGAGGGCAATCAGGTCCGATACCTGGCGGCCAACGAGCGGCAGGTCGAGAATGCGCTGCGATTCCACCACCGCGCCCACGCCCGCGCTCTGCGTTTCCACCATCGCGGCGTTCGCTTCCACCTGAACCTGTTCGCTCACCGCGCCGACCCGGAGCGTCACGTCGAGCGTCGGATTCGAGGCCACTTCGAGCACAATGCCCGTCTGCGCGTACGCGGCGAAGCCGTCTTTCTTCACGTCGAGCCGGTAAGGACCGGTCGCGAGGTTCGGAAGGATGTAAGTGCCATCGGCTCCGCTGGTGACGGTCCTTATGGCGCCCGTATCGGTCTGGGTGGCTTTGACCTCCGCGCCGGGAACCGCCGAACCGCTCGGATCCTTCACCGTGCCCTGGATCTGTGAGGTGGATACTGCCTGCGGCCACGCAAGAGCGCCGGAAAGGATGCTGAGTAGCGCGAATCGAGCGAAGAGCGGGATACCCGCGGGGCGCCGCTTCGGGCCCGAGATTCCATTCATGATTGGCATTAAAATCGTTGCCTGCTTTCTTTGCTGGTTATGAAGTTGCCGCTGATACACCATGCGTTTGCGACCGGAGCGGATCCGCGGGTCAGTCCCTGCGCTCAGTCCTTCGCGCCATTTTTCCTGTCGATGGCGCGCGCCCCGCTCAACGCGTTGTACATGTAATAGTTCCCCTCGTGGCACGCATACTCGAAGAGGTGGTAGCCGGAACTGCGAGCCAGGGGAAGATCGATCGTCCAGGGCCGGGTCCAGGTTTTGGGATCTTCAATCGTGACTTGATAATCGAGCGTGTTGGCGTCCGTCAGCTTGAAACGCTCGATCAGCTTCAGAGACTCGCTGGCGAGAGTATTGGCCACGTTCGTCTGATCGAGAAAGTTGGTCGTCTCGACGACCAGCGCATTTCCTTCCCAATGCCCCCGCGAATCCCCCATCCAGGAACGAATGGCCGGCCCTTCATGCGGACGGCCGTCAACCGGGATGATGCGCGCCTC
>CAZXCO010000225.1:0-2385 GCA_964639095.1 uncultured Solibacteraceae bacterium | reverse complement strand
CGAGGAGCCCGCGACGCGCCTCGTTGGTCACGGTCACGCGCCGGAACTGGCTGCCGTAAACGTTCGGAATTCCGTAATGTTTCGCCAGACGCTCGTTGACGAAGGTGTAGTCGGCGTTCAGAAGATCGAGCACGCTGCGATCGTCCTTCATCACGCTTCCGACGAACAACTGCGTTTCCTTGAGGAACGCCCGCCGAAGGTTCTCGTCGAAATTCGGGAAATCCTCACCCGCAGGGTTCACGCTCTGCAGATTGCGGAGGAAGAGCCACTCCGACGCAAAGTTGGTGACCAGCGCCTCCGCCCTGGGATCCGCCAGCATGCGTTTGACCTGCGCGTGCAGAGTGTTCGGGTTGTGGAGCTTGTTCTGCGAGGCGAGGTCCAGCAGCTCATCGTCGGGGATGCTGCTCCAGAGAAAGAACGAAAGGCGCGACGCCAGCTCGAGATCGGAGATGCGATTGATGGATCCGGGCGCCGCATTCGGCGGATTGGTTTCGATTCGATACAGGAACTTGGGATCGGTCAGGATCAGCCGGAGAGCCGTTTCGATGCCCGAGTCGAAGCTGCCTTTATTCCGGCCCTTCTGGTAGAAACTGAGCAGGATTTCGAGATCGGAGTCGGTTACCGGTCTTCTGTAAGCCCGGCGCGCGAGCGTCGAAATGATCTTTCGCGCGCACGGCAGTTCCTCGGAGCTGGCCGAAGGGCGGCAGACGAAAATCCGGCGGCGGCTGGGAGTATCCCCTGCGCCCGTGGCGTTGAACGGTCCCGTGATCTGTACGTGATCGAGCAGGGGAATGCCGTTCATATTCTGCAGATCGAGGTCCCGGGTAAACGGCTGCAGGGGTTCGACGGATTCGGAGTGATCGCGTGCGATGAAAGTCACCCCCACGTCGTGCGGACCGGCCTTGACCGGCACACGCACCCGCAGGCGCGCATCGATGGTATTTCCCGCGAGCCCCAGATTGGTATCCATCATTTTGTTGTCTTCCTCGCCACCCACGTGCGAGAGGAAAACACGCACGCCGTCCACGGTGATTTCGAACTGGTGGGGATACTCGAGACCGGTCATGTAGCCGACAATGTTGCGCAGGATATACGCGCTGAATTCGTACTCGCCGTCGAGCGGGAAGTTCTTGTGAATCAGAATGCCGCCCCGCGTGCCAAGCGGCAGGCCCTCGATGTGTTCGGACTGGGCGAGATTCGGCGGAACCTGATAAACCTGAGCGACCGGACCCTGGCCTGGATCGCCGACCGCAAGGTCCGCCACTGTTCTCGATGCCGACAGGTACTGTTCCAGCAGTGAAGGAGACACGCGGAGAACGTCGGCCATATTGTCGAACCCGTTGCTCTCGTCATCGGCGGGAAGGAGCGAGCTGACATCCACCTTGAGGTCGAGCAGGTCCCGCACGGCGTCTCCGTATTCGGCACGATTCAGCCGGTGCATGCTGGCGCGGCCGGGTTCGGGACGTGAAATCGCCGCGCGGTCGAGGGAAGTTTCGAGGGAGGAGGCGAAGCTGTCGATAGTCGCCTGGTCGGGTCGCGGCATTCCCAGCGGCGGCATAGTGCCGCCATGGAGCTTGCGCACCACCTTCTCCCAGGTTTCGGCGCCATCGCCGATGTGCTCGACGTCCATTTTGTCGAGCATCAGGCCGGCTGTCTTGAGCTTCTGGTTATGGCAAGTTACGCAGTATTTGTCGAGAAGCGCCCGCTCGGCGGCGGGGGACATAACCGGAGCCGGGAGAGGGCCGGAGGTTTTCTGAGGCGCCGGATAGAGGACCAGTGCAGCCGCGCAAAGACCAAAAACCAGAAACAGAGAACGCACGTCACCTCCCGCAACACATCAATGCTATCAAAGATGTGGCGTGGCGCCGGGCCTTCCGGTCTCCCCAAAGTTCAGGAAAATACGGCGTCGAGACTCAATAAGCGGGTGGCCCGTAGCAATACGCGTAGGGGTGCCAGTAGCCCGCCGGATCGTAGTAACCGCAGGCCGGCGGCGGGTAGCCATAACCGTAATCGTACCCATATCCATAAGCCGGTCCGTAGTAATAGGGATAGCCGAACCCGAGGAAATATCCCCCGCCATAGTATCGCCCGCCGTAGTACCGGCGGCCGCCATTGTAGTAGTACCGGCCGCCCCCGTTGAACGAGCGCCCGCCTCGATAGACGGGTCCGCTGAATCCGCGTGAACCACTGAATCCGCGGGAGCCGCTGAATCCGCGGGAGCCACTGAATCCGCGGGAGCCTCCGGAAAAACTCCTGCCTCCGGAATGTCCGCCCCCGCCACGCCGCTGGGCCATTGCCAGACCCGGGCTGAACGCCAGTACGGCGACTGCAACCAGGGCCGGGAGCGACTTGCCGGCGAATCTCAGAAGACTGTGTATCATGAAG
>CAZXCO010000224.1:0-3466 GCA_964639095.1 uncultured Solibacteraceae bacterium | reverse complement strand
CAGCAAAAGCGACGGCGGAATCCGGCGCATCCAGTCCTTCATGCTGACAACGATATTCGTGGGCTGGTGCTGCTCGAGAATCTTTCCCACTTCGCTGACGTCCCCGAGAAACGGGACGCCCGCGGGGACAAGAGCCGGCTGCACGCCCACTACGCCGATCAGCGATTCTTCGCGGCTGGGCGATGATGGCCGGAATATCTTCTGTGCGATGGAATCGAAGCCGATCAGCAGAAACCGCTCTCGTGAACGTTCGTGCTCATGCCGGGTGCGAGCCCGCAGAGTCAGCAGGGCGGCCGAAAACAGTCCGCCGGAGGAAATGAGAAAGGGCGTCCGGCGGATATAGAACGTGTAGGTGAGAATCGCATGCAGCAGCAGGTTGACTCCGGTGCCGAGGCAAAACCGTTCGACAAAACCGGTCCCCCACCGGGCCGCATCGTCGCCGCTGCTGCTCCGGAGTTCAATCGCCGCCCAGAAGGCCAGTACGGAGGCTCCGGATCCCAGCACCATCTCGTAAGGACTGAGGCCGCCCCGGAAAAATGTGTCATAGGCCAGCAGGGCGGCTGCAAACCCGACGCAGATGAGCAGAAAGTCGATCAGTTCTTCCGGCGCGCGCATCACGACACAGCCGGTTCGGGACATTTCGGCGCGAGGCGCGGAGAGGTGCGGCTCAGAATGTCGGAAAGGCCGATGAGATCCGGCGAGGGCTCAGCCGTTCGCGCGTCCCCTTCCACCTGTACGGATCCGGCTTCGCCGATCTCGATGGTGAACGACCAGGAAGGCTTTCGCGCCGCCAGAACTTCCTCGCGTACGCCGCCGGGGCCGGTCCACGTCAGGCGAATCCAGTTCCATTCACGGCCCGCATCGATCAGCGACTGCCACCATTGGTCGCCTGTGCCGGCCCGTTCCAGTGTCTGCGCCAGTTGCTTCATGCGCAACTTTCCGGCAAAGGCTTTGTGGAATTCTCCTCGAAACAGCAGACGTCCGGCGACCTCAAACTCAGGGTACCTCAACTCCCGGATACCAGCCACTGCGGCGATAACCAGAAATACGACGACCGCAGCCGCCGGAGCGGTATGGCCCGATGTATGGCTCAGCAGAAGCCCGCCAAGTCCTCCGGCGATCGCGGCCGCGTAGAGCACCAGCGCCGCGCGCCGGACGCTCAGATTCCTGTCCAGCAGCCGGTGATGAATGTGACCCCGGTCGGCAGAAAAGATCGGCTGCCCCTTCAGCCGCCGGCGAACGATGGCGAGCCCGAGATCCACCATGGGGACCGAGAGGGCCAGCAGTGGGATCGCCAGACCGGGAGCGCTGAGCCGATGGTCCGACCATATGATTCCGTAACAGCCGAGCAGAAATCCGATCGTCAGAGCGCCAGAATCTCCCAGAAAGACCGTAGCGGGATTGAAATTGAAAGCAAGGAACCCCAGCAGGGCTCCGGCGAGCGGCAGGACCGTGAAGGCGAGGAGCGCATTGCCATGCGAAAATCCCACGGCGAAAAAGGCCAGCGCGGCCCAGAACGCGATGCCCCCGCAGAGTCCGTCAAGCCCGTCGATCAGGTTGAGCGCGTTTGTTGTCAGCAGCAGCCAGAAAACGGTGATCACAAAGCTGAGCCATGGTGGCAGCGGCGTGTTCCCGATATGGTCGATGCTCAACCCCGCGGCGAAGGTGACGGCGGCGGCGACGATCTGGCCCGCCAGCTTCACCACCGGCTTGAGATTCAGGAAATCGTCGAGCAGACCGGTAAGAAAGATGAGCCCGGTTCCCGAAAGGACCGTCTCCAGCCAGTGAAGCGGGAAGACCGAGCCCGTTCCTCGCAGCGAGTCCATTGCGATCACGTAGGCGACGATGATGGGGATCCCGCCGATGCGGGGAACGGGATAGGCATGAACCTTGCGCCGGCCCGGCCGGTCTACGACGTTGTAGGACCGAAACACGTCCCGCGCGATCGGAGTCAGAGCGACCGCAAAGATGAAAGCCTTCGCGCAAGCCATCATCAATCGGGCCAGATTCATAATTCCTAAAACCGGTTGTCCTGTCCGGTGCGGACAAAATCAATCGAAATGCTAAAGCCGTCCTTGTTGGCTCTGCGGTCCGTGCCAGACCTGCTGGATTACGGCCAGCGTCTCACGATCGAGAGCGTGTTCGACGCCGATCGTTATTTTTTCTGCCCGCCGGCTGCGAACCACACCGAGATAAAGAGTCTTGGAGGACGTAATTTCAACCAGATCACCCGTATTCAAACCGGCGGGACGCTGTTCCGGAAAGAGATCGAGTCCCAGAAGGTGCCCGTTCAGATTGTTCAGAACAGCAGTGCAGGCAGGGCCATCAGGCAGCAGACGAACCGTAACCTGTTGATCCTGCAAATCCGCCATCTTTTTGTTAGTTTACCATCCGGACTGGATCGTACAAAACTTTCCGTCGCGGGATGGCGTTTGAATTCCGGCGGATGGCCGGCGATTTCGCCGGAGATTTTTTCCGGGCCGGCGCGCCTTGCTGTTAGTCTTGATTTAATTAGTTCGATCCGGCTTTTTAACAGAATGAAATAATCACGCTGCCCTTCGCTTTCTTGAATCCGACGTGCGAATCCTCTTCCTTTCACCGAGACAATCCTTCCCGGCGCGCAGCGGCGCCCGGCTTCGGGAATACCATTTTCTTCGCGCGCTCGGGCGCTCGGCGGAGGTCACCTGCCTCTATTTCATCGATCCGGGGTGCGAGGCGCTCACCACCCGGGAGCTCCCCTTTTGCCGCGAGGTGGTCGGCATTCCGAAACCCGCCGCTTACGGCTATGGAAAGACGCTCCGGGGAATGGCGGGCAAATGGCCGCTCCCGGTTCTGAACTACACGTCTCCGCCGATGCAGGCGGCGCTCGAAAGCCGGATCGGTTCCAGCGATTTCGACGTGATCCATCTCGAAGGCATTCACATGGTGCGCTATGCGCAGTGGGCGCTTGAGCGAAAGCCTTCGCTGAAGGCCATCTACAACTGGCACAACATCGACTCCGAGCTCATGCGCCGGTACATGGGGACCGGCGTTTCCCAGGCGCGGAAATGGTATGCCGGCCTGACGGCCGCCAAACTGGAGCGCCTCGAAAACAGCCTTCTCCAGACGGCATTCGGTCACATCGTGTGCAGCGAGCGCGAACGCGCTCAATTGCTGCGGCAGGCGCCGGGGGCACGGATTGCGGTCGTCGAAAACGGAGTCGATACGGCCTCGCTGGCCGGCAGCAGCGAAGGCGCGGAAACCGCCGGCGACATCGTGTTCGTGGGCGCGATGGATTATTTCCCCAACAGCGACGCGGCGATTCATTTCGCAAACCGGATCTGGCCCGAGGTCCGGGCCCGGTTGAACGGAGCCCGGCTGACGATCGTCGGCGCCAGACCGGGCCCCGAGGTTCTCGCGCTTCAGGAACTCCCGGGCGTCAAGGTCACCGGTATGGTTCCGGATGTGCGCCCGTACTATCGCGGGG
>CAZXCO010000223.1:0-3106 GCA_964639095.1 uncultured Solibacteraceae bacterium | reverse complement strand
CGACGTTAGAGCGGTCGATTTGCTTCAGCGCCGAATACTGGGCGGAATCGGCGGAGCCTCCGTAGTCGCTCCAGGTCTTGTAGGTCTGGGAGAACCCGACGGAAGAAAAGAGCAGTGAGGCCAGGCAGGCCCGCGTGAGACAGGCCCGCGTGAGAAATGAGTTGAGGCGCAAGGTTTATTGTAATGCGGCGTGCGGGGACTTGCCGCGCACGGCACCCGCTAGCTGAGCGGATTTGGCCGGGCGAATCGGATGAGGCTTGGCGCTGCCAGCCTCGGTCCGCGGTATGCGCTCACATCCCCGTCGAGCGACAGCGAAATCAGAATGCGCATTGCACTAGTGGCATTTCGTCGTAGGTGCGCCCATGCAGTTCTCTGCCAGTCATATCCTTCCGCACGCCGCCCCATTGTTTGAAGAAAAAGGCGACGTCACTGCGGCGGCATTGCCAGTGTATGGAGTCAACCCACTCGGCCCGCATCGGGCGGGCGAACGGCCCGGATTCGCCGCCCACAATCACCCAATGAATGCCGCGCAGAGGCAGGTTTTCGAGCGGGCCGATAAGCGGCTCACAGGAAAGAAACCGGACTTTCGCAGGAACCCCGGCAAGGTCGGTGATTCGATGGATTACTCGCGCGTCTTCAACACTGACGCCCATCCAGACGTTTGACGGCCACGGCAACGCCGGGCCGAGCTCGAGTAGCCGCTCGCTGCGTTTCGTGAGGATTTGAAACGTGTGCCGCGGGCAGGCTTCCATGGTGGCGAAAACTGCGCGGATGAAGTCTTCCGGCACATCATCCTGAAACAGGTCGCTCATGGAGTTAACGAAGATAACGCGCGGCTTTTTCCATTGCCGGGGAAGGTCGATGAGGTCGTAATGCAGTGTCGGCTTGAATCCGTTCTCGTACCGCTGCGAGCCCATGGCGTGAAGACGCTTCGCCATACGCTCGGCGTAGCAGTGTTTACAACCCTGGCTGACTTTCAGGCAGCCGGTGACGGGGTTCCAGGTCATCTCCGTCCATTCAATACTTGATGTGGTTGCCATATACCCTCCTTCTCAATCGTCGGTTAAAATGTCCTGCGCAATTTTGATAGCGGTCGGGGCGCCTTTCTCGTTCGCCGCCGCGAAGCACAGCAGATAGAGCGGACTCTGCCGGGAATTCCTCAGTATCTTCCCCTTGGCGGCTTTGACGAAAGTCCCATCGAGCCGCCGATGGATAAAAGATTCAATCTTGGCAACTGGCGCGTCCCGGCTCACAACATCGCGGCTTTCCCCGAATAAATCGGCCTGGCCGAGGGTCACGCGATAGAACTCAGTGCGCCAAGTATCGGTTCCGAAAAGCGTGTCCAGCCGTTTTTTCCAGGGCTCGGGAATGTCGCCATCGTGCGTAAGCAGCCGCGCCACGCCGACGCCAAGGGGAAACAGATACCACAGGTCTATTGCCTTGGTCGCGGCGAGCGCTTCGATGGTGCTCCAGTCAACCTGCATGCCGTAGGGGTCGAGGAAGACAACCGCCCGTTCCTTTTTCCAATTGCGCTCTTTGCACCACGCTTTAAGAATGGCGTTGGCATCCCCTTGCCGGAAATCGCAGCGGGGAAGCAACGCCGGATGTTCGCGCTCTATCGTTCCCTTGAGCTGATTGACCCGTGCCTTTGATTTTTCGATGAAAAGATAGTGGTCGAACGGCTCCGGCAGGCTGAGAGCTATTTTGGCGCTTCCATCGCGGTATTCCGTGGTTTCCGTGTCCTCGTAAACGTCTTCAAAAACGGACTGCTGCCCGGTTGCCTGGTTACCAGAAACAGTTCGGGAGCCGGTGCCAGCAAAGGCATCGACGTACCACGTCTTGAAGTACCGCGCTCGCTCGTTCGCGGTGAAAATCTTGCGATACGCGTTGAGATAACCCTTGAGGCAGGAGAGCTTTTTTTCCGTCCAGTCGCCGCCAAATCTATGCTCTGCCATGGTTTCCGCCCGGTTTAGTAATTAAAACATAAACGCGTGGGCATGTTCAGACCCTTTGAATATCCCCGCCGTTCCTTCCCGCGCCGCTGCGCATTAAGCGCTGCGTCTGCTTCCTGCGGAGTAGGGAAGGGTGCGCTGCGAACTTGGCCCGTGCTGCCGATGCGCCGCCACTCGCGCATCAGGCACCATTGCCCGAATAGATCGCGCTGCGCGTCGAGGCTATAAAAGCGGTGCATGTGTTTACTGGCGTCAGTGCGATGGAGGATGGTGGCGGTCACGCCGATAGCCTTGAAATGGTGCTGTGGCTGACGTTGTAGCTTCGGGCTATCTGCGTCTGCGATTCTTTTCCGCTCTCCCTGCGGGCCAGCGCTTCCTTGCGCTGGTGCGGCGTCATCTTGAATTTCCGACCGAGCTTCACGCCGTTGCCCTTGGCTCTGGCGCGGCCTTCGCTGGTGCGCGCTCGTATCCGGTCGCGCTCGAACTCCGCGAGGCCGGCTAACACTTTAAGCATCAAGCGCCCTTGCGCGGTCGTGGTGTCCGCCCATGATTGAGCAGGTCGCGGGTGCTGCGGGCCAGACGGTCATACGGTCGCCGCCGTCGCTGAGAAGAAGGCCGGGTTTCGCTCGCTCGGGGATGCAAGCCGCGTCACTAAAAGCACGTCGCCTTCTTCGAGGGCATCGAGCGCCCGCTTAAGCTGCCTGTGCGTAACCACACCGCTGACCTTTTCCTTGAAAATCCTCTCGGCTCCGGCCTGGTTGAGTTGGTCTACCTGTACCGCAACGCTCTGGCCGTCCGTGGAGACTCGCGCGTAACCGTACTTCATATTCCCGCCGGTTGTTCTGCGGCAGGTTAAGCACATATATTATGCACAACGCAAGCCCAAAGAAAGCGGCCCTCTCGTTTTTGTGCATAATTCGTGATTTATGCAAAAGCCCGGTGGAGGGGCAGGGCGAAGCGTCCTTCTAGGCGCTTCCTGGTCGGTGCTGCCGATGCGTCCTCATTTCGCGCCCTAGCCGCGCAGGGCCTTTTCCGTCACCCAATCGGTGAGAATCGCGGTCTCTCCGGAGGAGCGGAGCGGCGCGCCGTCCAGGACGGCCGCGGTGAAGTTGGCGATGCAGGGGTAGTGGATGTTTTCGTGTGATGGCAGGTCC
>CAZXCO010000222.1:0-2998 GCA_964639095.1 uncultured Solibacteraceae bacterium | reverse complement strand
CAGTACGACACGTTCGACATGCGCACGACTTCAGGCGGCGATGTACAGTACGCGAACGACCGTCCGCCGGAGGACGCCACTTTCGTCAAGCGGCTGCGTGACGCCGGTGCGATCATTCTGGGCAAGGCGAATCTGGCGGAGTATGCGGTCGATGGCGCGCGGAGCTCGTTCGGCGGAACTTTCTGCAATCCATACGACACGGAGCGCGAGCCCGGAATGTCAAGCGCGGGTTCGGCATCATCGGTTGCGGCGAATCTGGTGACGTGCGCGATCGGCGAGGAGACGGTAGTGTCGATCCGATGGCCGGCATCCGTGAACAGCCTGGTCGGACTGGCGCCGACGGAAGAGCTGGTCAGCCGCAAGGGAATGATGGGCGCGGGCCTGAGCATGCGGACTGGTCCGATCTGCCGCAGTGTGCGGGACGCCGCGAAGGTACTCGACGTGATTGCGGGGTATGATTCGAAGGATCCGCTGACAGTATTCAGCGTCGGGCGCAAGCCGGCCAGGCCATATGCCAGTTTCGCGGGGGCAACGCGGCTGGATGGGGTTCGGATCGGCGTGATCCGCGAATACATGTCGAAGAAGCTCTTCTCAAAAGCGGACGAGGAGAGCATCGATATCGTCGAACGTGCGATTGCCGATGTGCGCAAACTCGGGGCGACCGTGATCGATCCAGGCCCGGACGGTGCTTTGTTTCAGGGCTGCATCGCGCGCTATGCGCCCGAGCTCTTGAACAGCGCTCTGCCAGGGCAGTACCGGAACCTGTTTCCCCCCGACAAGCCGCCGGCGGATCTCATCACCTCGCTTCTCGATATGCGCTTCGATCCCGCGCAGGTACCGGCTGGACTGAGTCTGCGCAGCCTCAACTCGCCGAATATCCCGGGCGAGAGCAAGTACGAGATGGACAAGTATCTGCGAGAGCGCGGCGACGCAAACATCAAGACCAACGCGGACCTGATCACGAAGGCGAAGTTCTACAACGACCCGAACTTTCCGGATCGCAAGCGGGCGAGGGAAGCCGCGGAGCGGGCAACCACACTCGATACTTCTGCCCGGCTGCAGACGCGGTTCGCTTACCAGAACATGCTGCTGCAGTGTATGCAGGAGCAGAAGCTCGATGCGCTGATGTCACCGATGTCGACGGTTCCTCCGCGCAAGCTGACGTCGCCGCGCGAGCCGAGCGTGAATGGGCGGCCTCCGATCGGTTGGTCATTTATCGGGCAGCAGGGATTTCCGGCGATCACAGTCCCGGCGGGATTTACGACGCAGGTCTGGGACCGCGTGCGGGAGGGAAACGGGACGCGCCTGGACGGGCCGGTGGCGGCCGCGCTGCCGGTTGGAGTCGACTTCCTCGCACGTCCATTTGATGAAGGATTGCTGGTGCGGATTGCTTCGGCGTATGAAGCGGCAACCAGACACCGGAGGCCTCCGCCGGAGTTTGGGCCGCTGGCGGGTGAGCCTTAGCATGCCGTTTCAGAGGGCGGAGAGCGCGACTGATAGCGGTGTTTCCGCGCAGGCGCGAGTGTCCGCGCCATGAGCACTGGCTCGGATGACCCGGGCATGCTTCTGAAACAATCAGATATTCCCCTGAATTGGGCTGGCATCGACACGAAAACAGCCTTTCCAGAAGCCGCGGTGGTCCCGCGACGAAGAAGCATGGCCTTTGTACGCCGATGCGAATGGAAGACCTCTTTGAATAGCCCCGCCTGCCTGCCGAAGTACATCGCGAATTAGAGCGCCACATTACTCCCGTGGTAATGCCAAGGGACAGGTGTATACCCCTTGCAAGAGTCTCAGGCGCAGTTGAAAGCTGAGTGCCCCAGTGCTTCGAGGCAGAGGGTGGTGCTTGCTTCAGGCGATCCGTACCAGTTGGTGAGCGGCACGCCGGGTGGACCTGTATAGAAGGCGTCGGCGGGCCAGTTTCCATCCGGTTGTTGACCGGCGAGGAGATGGTTGAGGGCCGGGCGGAACTCGGGGAGCGGGGACGTGCCCAGCAGAGACAGGGCACTGAGAGATTGCGCGAGGAAGATCCACTGGCCGGAAGTCACTGCTGAAAGGCTGGCGCGAAGTTTTTCGATCAGAATGGGCCGGCATGCCTGCAGTTCTTTTGTGAAACGCATGGCGCGCGCGATTGCGTAGTAGAGACTGGCCGGGTCTGCATAGTACGGGTATGTGCCGTGCTCGCGGTTCGTTCGGATCAGTTCCACGAGATATTCGGCGGCTGCGGTTGTGCCGGGGCGCGAGCCCAGATAAGCGAGCACGTTCGCGTTTACTACGCTGTCTATGATGTTCCATCCGTGCTGAAACCAGGTCTGGAAGAGCCCGCAGGTATCGCGGTGGGCTTCAAAAATGGCTGCGTTGGAGCGCATCGCGGAGGCGGTAACCTGCCGTGATTGGATCAGCGCCATCGAACAACAGGCAGTGTCGTCCGCGTCCGAAGCCACGTTGAGAGTCTTCGGCCAGTAGGTCCACGTATTATCAGCGCGCCGCTGGCTCGCAATGTGGCGATTTGCCCGCGCGACGACGAGCCTGCAAAGCGGGTGATCCATTCCATGAAGCGAGAGGGCGGCAAGGGCGGAGCCGAACACGCACGGGTCATGCTGCGCATCGTGAAGATCCCGATGAAATCCCAGATTGACGGGTATCTCGCCGGAACTGAGCTGATGCACTGCCAGATAATGGGCGGCGCGGTCGATTGCGTGGGAAACGCGTCGCGCGATGACCTCAGGCGACGGCGGCGTTGTCCAGGCGTGCGGCCGCATCGATCGTTTCCACAAGCGCAGCAGAAAGGGCGTTTGACACGGCGGAAGGCAAGCCGTCCAGCCCGGCCACGAACTCCGCGACTTCGCCCTGGCAGTGGCTCCAGAACTCATCCTCCGAGGGGAACCATTCGAGGAGATTCTTCTGTCCCTGGTGGCGGTCGTCGGCGAGATCGCGAAAATCGTTCAGATATTGAGCGATACGTGACAAGCGAGCGGTCAAGCCCAGCAAACGGGAT
>CAZXCO010000221.1:0-4779 GCA_964639095.1 uncultured Solibacteraceae bacterium | reverse complement strand
CGTTCAGGCGCCACATCGATCCCGCGGACATCTCCATCGTGAAGGCGGGAGATTTCAAAACCGCGGGCGCGTACGGAAACTGAGCATCCGGCAAGCGATCCGCCCGGGTACCCGCGACGGATGGTGGCGCCCATGCGCGGCGGCTCCAACCGTCGTACGATAGACACCATGGCTCCGACAACGATTACCGGCGGCATCGAGATTCTCGACAGCCTGACCCCGGCGTATTCCGAGATCCTGACGGCTGAAGCCGTAAAGTTTCTGGGTGAACTGGCACGGCGCTTCGAACCCACTCGCGCGGAGAGGCTGGTCGCGCGCGTCCAGGTGCAGGCCGCGATCGACGGCGGCGCCCTGCCGGATTTCCCGCCCGAGACGGCGGATATCCGCGCGGCGGAATGGACCGTCGCGCCCATTCCGAAGGACCTCATAGACCGCCGCGTCGAAATCACCGGTCCCGTCGAGCGCAAGATGATCATCAACGCCCTGAACTCGGGCGCCAATGTCTTCATGGCCGATTTCGAGGACTCCAACTCGCCCACATGGCGCAACAACATCGAGGGCCAGATCAATCTGCGCGACGCGATCCGCGGCACGATCGAATTCACCAGTCCGGAAGGCAAGAAATATGCGCTGGCGGAGAAGACCGCCACGCTGGTGGTTCGTCCGCGCGGCTGGCACCTTGTCGAGCGTCATTTTCTCGTCGACGGCAAGCCGATTTCGGGGTCGCTGTTCGATTTCGGCCTCTTCTTTTTCCATAACGCGAAGGCGCTCATCGCGAAGGGCACGGGCCCCTATTTCTACCTTCCGAAGATGGAGCACTACCTCGAAGCCCGGCTGTGGAATGACGTGTTCGTGTTCGCGCAGGAGTACTGCGGCATCCCGCGGGGGATCATCCGGGCGACTGTACTCATCGAAACGATTCTCGGCTCGTTCCACATGGACGAGATCCTCTGGGAACTGCGCGAGCATTCCTCCGGACTGAATTGCGGCCGCTGGGATTACATTTTCAGCTACATCAAAAAGTTCGGTACGCGGCCCGATTTTATCGTTCCCAATCGCGCACTGGTGACGATGGACCGCCACTTTCTCAGCTCCTACGTGCAGTTGCTCATCAAGACCTGCCACCGGCGCAATATCCACGCCATGGGCGGCATGGCGGCTCAGATTCCCATCAAGAACGACCCGGCCGCCAACGAGGCGGCGCTCGAGAAGGTGCGGCAGGACAAACTGCGCGAAGTGAAGGCCGGCCATGACGGCACGTGGGTGGCGCACCCTGGTCTGGTCCCGGTCGCAAAGGCGGTCTTCGACGAGCACATGAAAACACCAAACCAGATCTTCGTGAAGCGGGAGGATGTCCATGTCACAGCGAAAGATCTGCTCGAAGTGCCGACGGGCGAGATTTCGGAGGCCGGCCTGCGCCTGAATATCAACGTCGGCCTGCAGTACATGGAATCGTGGCTGCGGGGCAATGGCTGCGTGCCCATTTATAACCTCATGGAAGACGCGGCCACCGCCGAGATTTCGCGCGCTCAGGTTTGGCAATGGGTGCGGCACCAGGCAAAAATGTCGGACGGCCGCACCATCACAAAGGAGCTCGTGGGCAAAACCATCGTGGAAGAGCTCGAAAAACTGAAGGCGATGCTGGGAGAGAGCCGTTTTACGCAGGGAAAGTTCGAGCTGGCTGCGCAGCTCTACGAGCAGATGATGACGGCTCCGCGCTTCGACGAATTTCTGACTCTGAAGGCTTACGAATACGTGTAGCGGCCGCGCCGGAAACCGGCGGCCGCTATAAGGCGCGTATGGAAGTCTCTGCGAGCTGCCGATCGAGCCAGCGGATCATTTCTATTTTATAAGGCTCGGCGAGCGACGGATTCGATTCCCACCATCGAATGCCGTGACCGGCGCCCGGCACGCGGAAAAGGTCGCAGCTTGCGCCGACGGCCTGCATCCTGCCGCACATCACCCGCGATTGTTCGAACGGCACCAGCGGGTCAGCTGTGCCGTGAATCAGCAGGAACGGCGGCATGCCCGGCCGCACTTTTTCAATCGGCGACAGCTGCGCGAGGCGCGCGATCAGGAAGCTTTCGAAGGGGGTACCCTGCAGGCCGTCGCGGATGGCCGGAGGAATCAGGTCCGATTTCCTTAACAGCGAGACCAGATCCGTGGGCGTGTAAAGCGCCACTACAGCCCTTACGGCTGTTCCGGGGGCATTACCGAGAGCGGCCATGGCGGCGAGCTGCCCGCCGGCGGACTCGCCGATCAGAGCGATCCGGTCGGGGTCCACGCGGTATTCCCGCGCATGCTCCTTGACGAAGCGGATCGCGGCTTCCACATCGCTGATCGCCGCACCGAAATGCAGCGGATCCGAGGCCAGCCGGTAGCTGATCGAAAACCAGGCGATGCCGGCGTCCGTGAGCGGTTTCACGAGCGGCTCCACGTCGACCTTCCGGTCGCCTCGCACCCATCCGCCGCCGTGAACGAGGATGGCCGCGGGAACGCGGCCGCTGCCCCCGGGAATGGATGCGTCGAGCCGGAGGCTGATGCCCTCGGCCCTCGCATACTCGACGTCGCTGTGAAGCTCCGCCGCAAGACCGATCGTAGACATGAAAAGAAGCAGGCAGATGAGACTCGCCCATCTGGTAAAAATCATCTGCATACTGTTGATGCTCCGCGCTGCTGCCGCGTTTCGCGCGCCCGAATGCCCGCGCTGAAATATTAACGATACGACGCGGCCTGAATCCCGTACAACTCGGCGTACTGTCCGCCTCTGGCCATCAGGATCTCATGCGTCCCCACTTCGGCGACCCGCGCCGCGTCGAGCACTACGATGGAGTCCGCCATCCGCACGGTGCTGAACCGGTGCGATACCAGAATCGTGATCCGGCCGTTCGCATTGCCGGCGCGCGCCGCGGCCGCAAATGTTTCGAAAAGGGCGTGCTCGGTCTCGGCATCCAGCGCCGCGGTCGGCTCGTCCAGGACCAGCAAAAGCGGCTGCTCGCGCATGAAGCCGCGGGCCAGCGCGAGTTTCTGCCACTGCCCGAAGCTCAATTCGGCGCCATCCGGCCAGGTCGCTCCGAGCTGCGTGTCGAGTCCCGAGGACAACTTCCCGATGACGTCACGCGCGCCTGCGCGGTCGACCGCCGCCATAACCGAAGGCTCGTGTTCCACCCGCGGCAAGTCGCCGATTCCCACGCTGGACCGGGCGCGGAACTCGAAGCGGAAGAAGTCCTGAAAAGCACCGGCAAGGCGCGAGCGCCACTCCTCGGCTCCGATCCGCGCCAGATCCACGCCGTCGACGAGAATACGCCCTTCGTCCGGCTGATACATGCGGCAGAGCAGTTTCACGAGCGTGCTCTTCCCCGCCCCGTTTTCGCCGACGATGGCCACCACAGAGCCGGGCTTCAATTCGAGATTCACGTCGTCGAGCACCTTGCGCTGCGTGCCCGGGTAGGCAAACGATACGTGCTCGAAGCGAATACCTTCGGTCAGGCGGACGGGCGCCGGCGAGTCGGCGCCTTCCACAAGCGACGCCGCATAATCTTCCAGCCACGCCAGCCGCCGGGAGCCATCGAGCCAGAAGCCTCGCAGGAACCCGATCTCCCCCACCGTGGCGCCGACATAAGCCGAGAGCCGGGCCCCCGCCGCGAGCACGAGCAGGACCTGTCCGGGGGTCGCGCCGGGCCGCCGCGCAACGAACCAGACGGCCCCGACGTAGGCCAGTCCGAAGATCGTCCATGCCGCCATGTGCCACGCGGCCGTACTCCAGCGGGCGGCGCTGACCAGACGGTACCAGCGCTCCCAGGCCTCGCGCCGCATCCTGACCAGCCTTTCGCCGATGCGCGTGACGCGCACTTCCTTGCCCGGCGGCGCCGTGGTTGCGACGTCGAACAGATGGCGCGCCAGCCGCGTCGCGGGCGCGCCGCGCTCTTCCGCAGCGCGATCCACCCCGGGCCGCCACGCGGATGTCGCGACCGCCGGGAGGGCGAATAACGGCAGCAGCGCCAGCGCGGGGTGAATCGAAACCAGCAGCGCGACGGTTACGACCAGCCGCAGAATCCAGCCGCACGTCGTGAAAAGCGACATGTACATGTGGTCCAGCACGAACACCTGGTCCCGCAGCATCGAGAGCCGGTCGAGATAGTCGGGGCGTTCCTGGTGAGCCACCGTGACGACCGTCGCCTGAAGCCGTGCCACGTGAGACTCGAGCGCGATCGTGACGCGATCGCGGAACCGGCGCTGCGTGCGGTCGCTGATGACCCGGAGAAACCACGTGGCCGCCGCCGAGACGGCGAGCCCGATCGCCGCACCGGTCACGAGCCCGCGCCGGCCGGCGAGAATCCCGTCGGCTAGGAGCTTCAGCCAGAGCGCGAGCAGCGCGTCGGGCAGTGCGGCCAGCAGCACGAGCCCGAACGCCACCACGATCATTCGCGGCTCCGCTTCATACCCGCGCCGGAGGGCGCGCCACATCGACGGCAAGGCCGCCGGCATTTCGTTAACGGAGGATGGCACACGCTTCTCCGGCTTTTGCGGGCGATTTAATCCAGTACATCGGAAGCAGCCTCCTCCTCGGCGAAACGCGAGGCCTGCGATTCGAACATTGTGCGATAGCGGCCGCCCAGTGCCATCAACTCCTGATGCGTGCCGAGCTCCGCAACGCGGCCGTTTTCCAGCACGCAGATCCGGTCCGCGTGGCGCACGGTCGAGAATCGATGGGATATCAGGATGGTTGTCGTATGGCGCGTCGCTGCCAGCAGCCGCTCGAAAATCTCGGCCTCACCG
>CAZXCO010000220.1:0-3013 GCA_964639095.1 uncultured Solibacteraceae bacterium | reverse complement strand
CGAGAACCTTCTCATACTGCGGCCTGGTGGTCACCGGTCCCACCTGCGTGGCGGGATCGAGCGGATTGCCCATCCGCGCTGTCTTCGCCAGCGCCAGCAGCCGTTCGAGGAACCGGTCGTGAATGGGCCGATGGATCAGCGCCCGCGAGCCCGCGATACAGGTCTGGCCGGTAGCCGCGAAGATGCCCGAGACGACGCCTTTCACCGCTTCGTCCAGATCCGCGTCGTCGAAAACGATATTGGCGGATTTCCCGCCGAGCTCCAGGGTGATTCTCTTGATTCCCTTTGCCGCGAGGCCGTACACATGCTCGCCCGTGCGGTCCCCGCCCGTGAAGGCGACTTTCGCGACGTGCGGGTGCGTAATCAGCGGCTCGCCCACCTCATTCCCGAAACCGGTAACGATATTGACGGCACCCGGCGGAAATCCCGCGCGTTCGAACAACTCGCCGAAGACGAGCGCGGAAACAGAGGAGAACTCCGAAGGCTTCCAGATAACCGTATTCCCCGCCGCAAGCGCCGGCGCCAGCTTCCATGCGGCCAGCATCAGGGGCGAATTCCACGGCGTAATGGCGGCAATAACGCCCAGCGGCTCTTCTCTCGTGAAGTTGAAGACGCCCGGCTTGTCGATGGGGATGACCCGGCCCTCGATCTTGTCGGCAAGGCCGCCGAAGTAGCGGAACCACTGCGGAATGTAGTTCAACTGCCCGCGCATTTCCGCGATCAGCTTGCCGTTGTCGGTGGTCTCGAGTTCCGCCAGCCGGCCCGCCTCCTGTGCAATCAATCCCGCGAGCCCTTGAAGCAGTTCGCCGCGGGCCGGCGCGTACAGCGTGCCCCAGTCGCCATGGACGGCGGCGCGCGCCGCCGCCACCGCGCGCTCCACGTCGGTGGCCGATCCGCGCGGGACGAGCGCCCAGGGAGCCGCGGTGAATGGATTGACAGACTCCAGCCACTCTCCCGACTGCGGCTCCACCCACTCGCCGCCGATCAGCATTTTGTGCCGGGTCATGCGGTGTGACTCTTGACGACCTCATGCGCCACCCGGAACGAATCCACCCCGGCGGGAATTCCGGCATAGACCGCCACCTGCAGCAGCACCTCGCGGATCTCATCGGGGGTTACGCCATTGCGCAACGCTCCGGCCACGTGATTTCTCAATTCGTTGGGACGGTTCAACACGGCGAGGATGGCCAGATTGAGCATGCTGCGTGTTTTGCGCGAAAGACCTTCGCGTCCCCAGCATGCGCCCCAGCAGTATTCCGTTACCAGTTCCTGCAGGGGTCGCGTAAAATCGTCGGCCCCGGCGAGCGCCTTCTCGACAAACTCCTTCCCGATGACATCCTTGCGGATTCCCAGTCCCAGTTCAAAGGTCTTCTGATCCATGCGGCTCGTTCCTTTCGAAAAGCATGTGCCGGCGAAGCATGAGCTCTGCTCTGCTCCGCCGACGGAACTCACGCGGCGCCGGTCTTCCCCGCAGCGCCCACCTGGACGCCGGCCCATCGTTCCACCGTTTTCACCACTTCGGTCAGATCGGCGCCTGCGCCCTCGGTCGCAAGCGTAACGGCGAGCAACTGGCGCACCGCCGTTCCCACGATCATCGGCACGCACAGCGCTTCCGCCTCTTCGAGGCACAGCCGAATATCCTTGTTCAACAGGCTCAGCGCGAACCCGAAATCGAAGGTTCGCGGAATAACGCAACGGGGAATCTTGTCCTGCGTCGCGCTGTTGCGGCCGCTGCCCGCATTGATGACGTCGACGATCTGACCGGGGTCGAGGCCGGCTTTCACTCCCATCACGATCGCTTCCGAAGAAATCGCCATCGCAGCGCCGGAAAGGAGATTGTTCAGCAGCTTCATGGTCTGCCCCTGTCCCGGCCGCGTGCCCACGAAGAACAGTTTTCCGATGGGTTCGAGCACCGGCCGGACTTTCGGATACGTCTCTTCGGGACACGACACCATCACGGCCAGCGTGCCTTTCTCCGCCCCCGCGATTCCCCCGCTGACGGGCGAGTCGACCGCTACGATGTTTTTCGCCGCCAGCCCTTCGGCCACGCGCACCGCCATGGTCGAGCCGGTGGTGGAAACATCGATGAAGATCCGGACCCTGCTGCCTTCCGCGATCCCCTTCGGCCCGAGCGCCACGTGCTGGACGACGGGCGGCGTAGGCAGGCTGGCCAGAACGATCTCGGCGTCCGACGCCACCGCGGCGGGCGACTCCGCGCGCCGGGCGCCAAGATCGACGAGCGGCCCCAGAGCGGCCTCGCTCGTGTCGTGGACCGTAACGTCGAAACCGGCGTCCAGCAGTCGCCGGACCATCCGGCTGCCCATGCGTCCGACGCCCACAAAACCGATCGGCTGTTTCGTCATGCGCCCATACACTCTAACACCAAGGGATCTGACTTGACCTTGCGCCCCGGATGCGCCATCCTGAGCGCTTGGCTCAGCCGGAACCCTTCGAAATCATCGCTCTCCGCTATGCCCATCTGGGCAACCGGCACCCCGGCGAAAACTTCATTCTGGCCGATCCGCACGAGTTCGCTTCGGATCTCGACTACTTTGTCTGGATCGTGCGCCGCGGCGATCGCGCCTGGCTGATCGACACCGGTTTCGCGCAGGAGGCCGCCACGCGCCGCGGCCGGGAGCTCCTTCGTAACCCCGCCGATGCACTTCCGCTGATTGGCATGCAGTCCGGGCAGGTGACGGACATCATCCTGACGCATCTGCATTACGATCATGCCGGCAATCTCGATCGTTTCCCCAACGCCCGCTTTCACCTGCAGGACCGCGACCTGTCTTACGCGACCGGACGCTCGATGTGTCATCCGGTTTTGCGCGCGCCTTTCGATCTGGCCGACATTCTGAAGATGTTGGGCCATGTGTTCACCGACAGGGCTGTGTTTCACGACGGAGACACCGAACTCGCCACGGGCCTGACGCTGCATCGCGTCGGCGGGCACTCGGCAGGCCTGCAGATCGTGCGCGTCTGGACACGGCGCGGGTGGGTCGTCATCGCTTCC
>CAZXCO010000219.1:0-8274 GCA_964639095.1 uncultured Solibacteraceae bacterium | reverse complement strand
CCCGGTCAGAATGACGCTGCCGGGCCGGAGCGCGAGGATTTCGTCGATCTTCAGGACCGGGCCTTTCAGCTCCGCTGCGACCTGGAAGACAACGTCGTGAAACGGCGTGAAATCGAATGTATCCATGAGTTTCAGGGAACGTCAGGACCTTACGGGTGGATCAGGTTCACCGTTTCCTGCAAAAGCTGATCGCTGGCGGTGATGACTCGCGAGTTCGCCTGATACGCACGCTGGAAAGTCAGCAGGTTCGTGAACTCCTGCGCGATATCGACCGTGGAGGACTCGAGCGCCCCGGCCACGATCGCGCCGCGCGGCCCGGTTCCGGCGGTGCCCACCGATGGGGTGGCCGTGTTGGCGGACGCCTGCAGATAGTTGTTGCCCGCCACCTTGAGACTTTCGGGATTGGCGATGGAGGCGAGCGCAAGCTGGCCGACCGTGATGTTCTGGCCGTTGGAATAATTCGCCACCAGAAGTCCGCCATTCTGCAGGCTGATCTGGTTGATCTGGCCGGCCGAAAAGCCGTTCTGGTTTGTGCCGCCGAGACCCGAGCCTTCCGCGAATTGCGTGATCGTGGAATTGCCCGACTTGTCGTAGAGGCTCCAGGCAATCGACATATCCGAGCTGCCGTCCGCCAGCCCCGAGATGGTCACGGTCTGCGGATCCGAAGCCTGCGCCGGGCCGGTCAGGTTGCCGTTCGAATCGAAGGTGAGAGTGCCGCTCGCGACTTCCTGCGGTCCGGTCCCGCCGGACGCCAGGTCCTGCGGCGGAATGGTCAGAGAATAGTCCCAGGAGTTCGTCGCGCTTTTCGTGAAGGTCGCGGTGAGCGTGTGGCTCTGGCCCTGGGAATCGAATACCTGAATGGGCGCCGAAAACGTGGCGCCGGGGTCGGTGGTCGCGACGCGGGAGTCGAGATTCAGGGTCATGCTCATGGTGGTGGTGGGAGTGGCCGGAACATTGGCTCCGAGCGGAACGGAAATGTTGCCGATGGCGGAGTTGGTGTTTACCGTTCCGGAGGCCGCGCTCCATCCCTGTACCGGATCGCCTGCCGCGGTGACGAGCAGACCCGAGCCGTTTACTTTGAAACTGCCGTCGCGCGTGTAGTCCGTCTGGTTGTTCTGATCCTTGACGATGAAGAAGCCGTTGCCCTGAATCGCCAAGTCGGTCGGGCCGCTCGTGGTCTGAAGAGTTCCCTGAGTATAGTTGGCGAACGCACTCACGGGCGAAACGCCGAGGCCGAGTTGCCCTGAGTCTCCGTTGGTGCCGAGCTGCTGCGAAATCAGCTCGGAGAATTCCACCTGGTTCGCTTTATAGCCGGTTGTGTTCAGGTTGGCGAGATCGTTGCCGATGACGTTGATCGCGCCGGAATCCGCGTTCAATCCGGAGAGTGCTGTGGAAAAGGACGATATCATGCTGTGTGCTCCTGCTTAGTTGTTGGAAGTTCCCGGCGTGCCCGTAGGATTGGTGGAATTGCCTGAACTATTGGTGTTTGCCGAATTCTGAGCATTGGCGCTCATTGCCGTTTCGATATCGCCGCGGATACCGATTACCTGTTCGAGTTCGCTGAACTGCGCGAGCTGACTCACGAACTGCGTGCTGTCCGCCGGATTGAGGGGATCCTGATTCTGGATCTGCGATACCAGAAGCTGCAGGAACACTTCTTCGCTCGGCGCCGGATTATTGGAGTTGCCGGAAGCGGAGGTGGAGCTGCCCGTACCCTGCGCGCCGGACGAACCGAAAAACGAATTAACTGCTGATGCCATCTGTGTTTCCTTTCTCTGTCGTGGCGCTTCTCAGCGTGGAAGCCAGCTCCTGCACCCATCCGCGCCTGTTTTGGGGTTGATTCTCGCGCTGGCCCTGATTCTGCCTGGACCCGCCCCAGCCGTGGGAAGACTGCTGGTTTGATTGTTGTTGCGAGGACGAATCGGAAGCGTTTCTCGACGGCGCCGCCGTCTCGGCCGCAGGCCCGCTGTGCCCTGGGTGCCAGGTATCCGAGTGGTATCCGTTCTGCGCGAGCCGGCTTTCCAGCTCGCCCAGACCCTGGCGAAGATTCTGCGCCGTGCGGTCGTCGCCGGCGTGCACTGCAACGTCCAGATCGCCCGAGCGGGCCGCAATCCGGATGTCCACCATTTGTCCGGATGGACCTTCCATCCGGAGGGAAATATTTTTCGGCCCTGAAACCGGAACGGACGGCTTCTCGGGCAGAATCGGATCAGGCTCGGTCCGTGCGATCTCCTGCTTCGTCACGCTGGCGGGCCCGGCTTTCGCACCGCGCGCGTCGGGGGCCGCGACGTTGACTGCATTGGCAGCGCCGGCGCTCGACGGCGGAGTCGCCGCTTTCGCTTCGATGGCATTGCCCCCACCAGCGGCGTGAGTCGCCTCGTTTTTCTGCGATGCAGCTCGGGCTGACGCAGCTCCGGAAGCGCTTTGATTCTGGCTCTGGCTCGAGTTCTCGTTTCCTTCATCGGCGGCGTGCCCGCCGCTGCCAGATGCATTGGCCGGCGCGGGAGCGGCGGTCGAAGGCAGGGTCGTCCCTGGAGTATTTCCGGTTCCTGTGTGATGCGGGCCTGCGACATTCGCGTCCCCGGGATTCGCCTCGACTGCCTGCCGGATCCTCAATGCAAACGCCAGCTTGTCCGCTGCCGCCGCAGGCCCGTCCACGCCGAGGGGCGCGATGCTTACCGGCGCCGCCGTCGCGCCGGACGCACCGGCCAGACGAAGCGGAGCCGCGGATCGCGATGCGACTGACGTTCGGGCGGCGAGGGGCGCGCCGCCCGCGACAGGAACGGCGGCAGCCACAATGCCGGGGAAATTCAGGTTGCGACCGGGGATGGA
The DNA here is from genome assembly GCA_964639095.1 of uncultured Solibacteraceae bacterium. Classification (GTDB taxonomy): domain Bacteria; phylum Acidobacteriota; class Terriglobia; order Bryobacterales; family Bryobacteraceae; genus BOG-234. The sequence continues at coordinate 5,442 of CAZXCO010000219.1, read as the reverse complement.
TGCGGGGTCCGTGGCGCCGGACTGCGGCGCATCGTCTTCGGACTTCCCGCCCGACTTCCCGCCGTCCTTCTCGCCGGGTTTCTCATGGTTCCTTTGCGGCGCCGCGGCAGCGGGCCCGTCCGGATTGTCGGCTGTCCCGGCAGCATCGGCCGGAACAGGTGGCGCCGCATCATCGCCCGCGGACGCGATTGTCTTCAGAATGCCGGAAATCTGTTGCGGGACACGCCGGACAACCGGCGTTCTTCCATGCGCGGGGTGAGCGGCCGGCCGATTTTCCGTTTCGCTCCCGCTTGTCGCCTGCTGAAGCTGTTCGGCGAAACCAGGTGCTCCGCCGTCGCTCGCAGGAGCCGAGGGCGGAGCTGAACCGGTAGCCGCGGAAAAACCGGCGCCAACAGGAGAAGCCAACACGGCACCGGGAAATGCAGGTGGTCCGCCAAAGCTGGAGCACGCCGTTTCAGTGGGATAGACGTGCTCCGGCCCGTTAGTGTTTTGACACTTGCGCCGATCGTCAATCCCTTGACGGCCGGCAACTCCCTCTTATCCCCTCTCTTCGTCTGTGCTTTCAACATTTCGAGAGATTATTTTTCGATTTCTCATCCTGGCGAGCCGTTTGCATTCCATGACCGCGAACTATGGACAATCTGAGCATCGCCGCTGTCAGCGGTATCCAGTCGCGCATGACGTCGCTCGACATGCTGGCGAATAATCTTGCCAACTCCGCGACCGGCGGATACAAGAACGATCGCGAGTATTACGGCCTCTATGCATCCGACGATTCCCAGAACGGCGTGGACGGCGGAATCGGGACGACGCTGCCCGTAGTCGAGCGCCAGTGGACCGATTTTTCCCCCGGTGTGCTGCAAGCGACGGGCAATCCTCTCGATATCGCTCTTCCCGGCAAAGGCTTTTTCGCCCTCACAGGGCCCAATAAGGCCCTGTATACGCGCAACGGCAGCCTGCAGGTCCTTCCCTCAGGCGATCTCGGGTCGGCCGATGGTTATCCCGTCCGCAGCGTCGGCGGCGGGACCATTCATCTGCAGCCGCAAAAGGCGGTCACGATCACGCCTGCCGGCGCGGTGCAGCAGGATGGCCAGACCGTAGGCCAGATCGAAGTCGTGAACTTCCAGTCCACTGCCTCTCTGCGGAAGGTCGGCAGCACGAACTTCGAAAATACGGACCCCTCCGTGAAGCCCGAACCCGTGGCGTCGCCCGATATCCGGCAGGGCAAGCTCGAGGGTTCGAACGTGCCGGTCGCCGACGCGGCCATGCGCCTCGTGAGCGTCATGCGCCAGTTCGAAATGCTGCAGAAGGCCATCGGCATCAGCAGCGACATGGATACCAAAGCGATTCAGGAAGTAGCCCGCGTCACCAGTTGATGCGCGAGTAACAAAGACAAGCAACAAAAGGAGCCATGAATGATTCGAACCTTATACAGCGCCGCCAGCGGGATGAACGCCCAGCAACTGAACGTGGATAACATTGCGAATAACCTCGCCAACGCGAACACCGCCGGATATAAGGCGAGACGGGCGCAATTTCAGGACCTGCTTTACCAGAACATGGTGCAGCCGGGGTCGGCCGCCGGTCAGCAAACGATTGTTCCCAGCGGGTTGCAGCTCGGTTTGGGCACCAGGCCCTCGTCGAACGAAATCATCTTTACGCAGGGTAACTTTTCGGAAACCGACAACCCTCTCGACGTCGTGATCAAAGGAAACGGCTTCTTCCAGGTGCGCCTCGCCTCGGGCGATCTGGCCTACACGCGCGACGGTTCCTTCCAGCTCGACAAAGACGGCAGGATTGTCACTTCGAACGGCAACCCTCTGGAACCGCAGATCACGATCCCGCCCAATGCGCAGTCCGTCACCATCGCCGCCGACGGCACCGTGAGCTACATGCAGCCCGGCCAGACGTCCGCACAGAAGGCAGGGCAGATCCAGATCGCCGGCTTTCAGAATCCCGCCGGCCTCAACAGTATGGGCCAGAACCTCTACGAGCCGACAGACGCGTCGGGCACGGCCACAGTCGCGAATCCCGGCGGCCAGGAAGGCCTCGGCGAACTGCTTCAGGGCTACACCGAACAGTCAAACGTCAGCATCGTGCAGGAGTTCATCAACCTGATTACCGCGCAGCGCGCCTACGAGGCCAACTCGAAGGTCGTGAAAGCGGCCGACGACATGTACCAGCAGGTCAACAACCTCAAACAATGACCGGACGCATTCTCCTTCTCTGCTCCGTCGCTTGTTCCTGGGCCGCGGCGCAAACGCCGTGCATTCCGGTCACGGGCGCCCAAATCCTGGGCGCCGATCTCGCCCGTGCTGTCCCGGCTTTCCATGCGATCCGTGCCGATCTTCCGATCGCGCCTTCTCCTCTGGCCGGGGCGCGCCGTATTTTCCCGGTTTCCGAGCTCGAGTCTCTCGCGGTCCGGTTCGGCGTGCATGACAACTCATTCAGCGAAGTCTGCTTCAGCATTGCCACCGGGCCTCTGGACCCGGCCCGTCTCATCGAGCCCATGAAGGCTGCCCTCCCGATCCCCGGCGTTCGCATTGAAGTCCTCGAAACCAGCACGAACTCGGCGCCGCTCGGGCGGATTGAGTTCCGTCGCGAAGATCTGGGGACGCCGGCAGCGCGCGATCGCGATCTGCCGGTGATCTGGCGGGGTGAGGTGATCTACGGGGGCGATCGCCGGTTTTCGATCTGGGCAAGAGTGCGGGTCACCGCGCCTGTCAAGAGATTGACTGCCATCGAAAGCCTGCGCACCGGCGTGCCCGTAAAGGCTGGCCAGGTCCGGGAAGAACTCGTCGATGCGTTTCCGCTGGTGTCCGGGCGCGAAATTTCTCTGAGCGGGATTGAAGGAATGGTTCCGCTGCGCTCGATTGCGGCCGGAACGGAAATCCGGCCCGGCGATCTCGCCGAGCCGAACGCGGTGAACCGCGGCGATCTGGTGCACGTCGAGGTGCGGCTCGGAGCGGCGCATCTGGCGCTGACCGCTCGCGCCGAATCCGGCGGACGCGTGGGTGACTGGGTGCCGGTCCGGAATCTCGAAAGCAAGCGGATTTTCCAGGCACGCGTCGATGGCCCAGGCAGCGTCGCCGTGCAATTGGCCGGGAGCGAAGAGACCTTCCACCCGCAGAACCTGATTCAGGAGAGCCGGAAATAATGCGCCGATTCCATTGCGCCGCTTTGCCCGCGGTATTCCTCACGTTTTCTCTAAGCGCCGCTCTTGCTCCGCTCGCGCACGCGGGCAAGAAAAAGAAAGTGGAAGAGCCGAGCGCGCTCGACAAATACATTCAGGAGGCATTGAAAGACCAGTCTCCCGTGCAGACACAGGCTTCTCCCGGCTCCCTGTGGACGCCCGCATCGCGGCTCACCGACGTTGGCGCCGATCTGCGCGCCGTCCAGGTCAACGATCTCGTCACGATCGTGGTTTCCGAACAGGCCTCGGCCGTCGCCACGGGCGATGTGAAAACTTCGCGCGTTTCGTCCGTCAAGAGCGCCGTTACCTCGCTTGCCGGTCCGAGGTCCGCCACCGGCGCGCTCAGCAATCTGGCGAACGCCAACTCCGATACGGAGCTGAACGGCTCGGGCACGACGAGCCGCGGGTCCTCACTCAGCACGACGCTCAGCGCGCGGGTGACTCATGTACTCCCGAATGGCTATCTGGTGCTGGAGGGCTCGAAAGACGTGCAGGTGAATTCCGAACACCAGGAAGTCCGGGTGCGGGGCATTATTCGCCCCATCGATCTGAACCCGGGAAATATCGTCAGTTCGAACCAGATCGCGCAGCTTGAAATCCGGATCAATGGCAAAGGCGTTGTGAACGACGCCATTCATCGCCCCTGGTTCCTCTATCGCCTCATCCTTGGTCTTCTTCCTTTCTGACTACCTATGAAAAGAGTATTGATCGCAGTTCTTGCTTTTGCGTGCCTGGCCGCATCCCCGGCGCCCGCCGCGACCCGGCTGAAGGAGCTCATCTCGCTGGAAGGGGTGCGCGACAACCAGCTCATGGGATACGGGCTGGTGGTCGGCCTCAGAGGCACCGGCGATACGCGGCAGACCCTTTTCTCCGCGCAAAGCCTTACCAATCTTCTGGAGCGCATGGGCCTCACGGTTTCAGCTACCGCGATTCAGGTGCGGAATACGGCTGCCGTTATGGTGACGGCAACCCTTCCGGGATATGGCCAGGCGGGTTCGAAAATTGACGTGACGGCCGCGGCCGTCGGCGATGCCGCCAGTCTGCAGGGAGGCATCCTCCTCATGACGGGCCTCAAAGCTCCCGATGGCCAGGTTTACGCAGTCGCCCAGGGACCACTTGTGATCGGCGGATTCCTCGCCGGAGGCGGCGGCAACGCTCAGGTGGTCAACCATCCGACGGTCGGCCGGATTCCGAACGGCGCCATCATCGAGCGCCCCGCACCGTCGCCCGCGATCGGCAACTCCGTGCGCCTGCATCTGCAGGAGGCCGACTTCGCGACCTCCGCCCGCATTACTGCGGCCCTGAACAAACACTTCGGAGACGTGGCCCGCGCTGACAATTCCGCCCTCATCACCGTGCAGCTTCCCGACAGTTACCGCAACCGGCCGACCGAGTTTGTCGCCGAGATGGAAAGCCTGACCGTCGACACCGACCGCCTCGCCAGAATCGTCGTGAACGAACGCACCGGCACCATCATCATGGGCAAGCAGGTGCGCATCGCGCCCGTCGCCATCATGCAGGGCAATCTGACGGTGGAAATCCAGACCACGCAGGAGGTCTCGCAGCCGAACCCGCTCAGCTCCGGAACCACGCAGGTAGTGCCGCAGGTCAATGTGGGAGTCCGGCAGGATGCGGCGAAAAACGTCGTCCTCCAGGAAGGGGCGACCGTGGAGGAACTGGTCCAGGTCCTGACTTCGGTAGGTTCGAATCCGCGGGACATCATCTCAATCCTGCAGAACCTGAAGACTGCCGGGGCTCTGGAAGCCGATCTCGAAGTGATCTGACGCCCCATTGTGAACAACCATGCCCGATAACACCATACTGAATCCAATCCCGGCAGCAGCCATGAATCCCATCGCCGGCGCGAAGACGAAGGACAGCCCGGCGAAGGTCAAGGACGCGGCGAAGCAATTCGAAGCCCTGCTGATCGGGCAGATGCTCAAATCGATGCGGGATTCCGAAGGCGGCTGGCTCGGCACAGGCGGCGACGAGTCGTCGGCCTCAGCCATGGAATACGCGCAGGAGAGCTTTGCTCAGGCTCTTGCCTCGCGCGGCGGTCTCGGCCTCTCGGACATCATTGCCAAAGGCTTTGACAAGACGGAATAGAGGGAGCGCGTTTCTAAACGCTCCAGCCGGCCATAGCGGAATGCGCACCTTCGATATGTGGAATGTAGCCCGCCGGAACATCGGCCGGCCTGCCGGGAGTTGCACTCACCGCGCGCCACGCCTCGCCAAGCGCTTCGAGGAGG
>CAZXCO010000218.1:0-3601 GCA_964639095.1 uncultured Solibacteraceae bacterium | reverse complement strand
CGGATTCGACGTATTTACCTGGACTAATCATCGCCGACATAAAGAAGCAGATAGCCGAATCGAGGCTCATTATCGCCGAGATCACAGCGTCAAATCCAAATGTTTACTATGAGGTAGGATTCGCGGACGCCCTAAGCAAGCCACTCATTCTCATCGCTGACAAAAAGGAAGGCGCAAAGCCCTTCGATGTTCACGCGTACAGGACGATTTTTTACGAGAATAGCATTGGCGGGAAAAAGAAGGTGGAGGCTGACCTAAAGGCCTATCTACAATCCATTCTGAATTCCTGACCAGTCTTGTGCGACGATCCTGAGTACGCTTGTTGGTTTCGACGGATTACGAAGTCGTTCGCGGCGTCACATATCGCGGATCGTAACGGTTGCAGGTCACGTCATCTTGAGAATGCCGTTTGCTGAGCCCATCCACCTACCATGGCCTTTAGCGCTCACGAGCGTGCCTCGCGGCAGCCGGGGAGACTGGCGGCTCCGGGGTGGGCGGATGCCGTACAATCAACATTGATAATTCTGCTTTTCGGGCCGCCTGGGAGCGGTAAGGGAACTCAGGGCCGGCTCATCATCGACTGGTTGCGGGAGTCCTGGGGGAAAACCATCCCGTCAATCTCAACAGGCGATATGCTGCGCGCCGAAATCGCGGCCGGCACACCACTCGGGCTGCAGACCCGGTCCATAATCGCCGCGGGCAGTCTCGTCCCGGACGATCTGATCAACGCGGCGCTCGGCTCGCGCATCCTGCAGCCCGACTGCGCGGACGGCTTCATGCTCGACGGCTACCCGCGGACGGTCGATCAGGCCGAGTATCTCGATGCGCAACTGGCCGGACGAAATCTGCCCGAGCCCGTTGTCATTCATCTCGATGTGCCTCCGGATGTGCTGGTCGGCCGTATGATCAGCCGCCGGCAATGCTCGAAGTGCGGGCATATGTACAACATCCTCTCCAGGCGGCCCAGAGTTCCCGGGCGTTGCGATGACGACGGCGCGCCGCTTGTGATGCGCAAAGACGACGAGGAGAGCGTGATCCGGGAGCGTCTGCGCACGTACAAGGAAGTCACGCGGCCGGTTCTCGATCACTATCCCAGCCAGCGCTACTTCCAGATTTCGGGCGATCGCTCGGCGCCTTACATCTTCGAAGAAATCACCCGCATTCTGGAATCCCTGATGAACAAGCAGGCTTCCGATGAAAAAGCCTGAAGAACTGCGGAGTCTGCGCTGGTTCGGGCCCGACACGCTGCGCGGCTTCGGCCATCGCTCGCGGCTCAAGCAGCTCGGTCTGCGGCAGGAGGATTTTACCGGCCGGCCGGTGATCGCCATCGTCAACACATGGAGCGAGATCAATCCCTGCCATCTGCATCTGCGCGAACGTGCGGAATCCGTGAAAAGGGGCGTCTGGCAGGCGGGCGGATTTCCCGTCGAGATCCCCGCATTCTCCATCACCGAGATGTACATGAAGCCCAGCCCGATGCTCTATCGCAATCTGCTGGCGATGGACACCGAAGAGGCGCTGCGCAGCCTGCCGGTGGATGGCGCGGTGCTTCTGGGCGGCTGCGACAAAACCACCCCCGGGCTGCTGATGGGCGCGATCAGCATGGATCTTCCGGCGATCTATCTGCCCGCGGGTCCCATGCTGCGCGGCAACTGGAACGGCCGCCCGCTCGGCAGCGGAACCGACGCCTGGAAGTTCTGGAGTGAGCGCTGCGCCGGCCGCATCACGGCGGAGGACTGGAGCGATATCGAGAACGGCATCGCGCGCTCGCCGGGCTTCTGCATGACGATGGGAACCGCGTCCACCATGACGGCGCTCGCCGAGGCGCTCGGGATGACGCTGCCGGGCGCGTCGTCAATCCCTGCCGCCGATTCGAATCACATCCGGATGGCGATGAACTGCGGCGCCACGATCGTCGAAATGGTCTGGCAGGACCGGAGGCCATCCGGCATACTTACGCGCGAGTCGTTTGAGAATGCGATCACCGTCGATATGGCGATCGGCGGCTCGACCAACGCCATGATTCACCTTATTGCGATCGCGGGGCGCTGCGGCATGAATCTGGAACTGCCCCTCTTCGATGCAATTTCGCGGCGCGTTCCGGTGCTTGCGGATATCCGGCCCTCGGGGCGGTTCCTGATGGAGGATTTCTTTTACGCCGGCGGGCTGCGCGCGCTGATGAATGAGATCCGCGATCTGCTCCATCCCGATTGCGCGACGGTGAACGGGCGCACGCTCGGCGAGAATCTGGCGGACGCCCGCATTCACAATCCCGACGTGATCCGGCCGCGAACGAATCCGCTCTTCCCGACTGGCGGGACAACCGTGCTCTACGGCAGCCTCGCGCCCGATGGTGCGGTGATCAAGACATCGGCCGCCGATCCGAAGCTCCTGCGGCACACCGGTCCCGCCGTCGTGTTTCAGGATTTTCGTGACATGGAGGCGCGCCTGCAAAGCGCCGATCTGCGCGTCACACCGGATTCGGTGCTGGTGCTGCGGAATGCCGGGCCGTTAGGCGGTCCCGGAATGCCTGAGTGGGGCATGCTGCCGATTCCGCCGAAGCTGCTGGCCGAGGGGGTGCGCGATATGGTCCGGATCTCCGATGCGCGAATGAGCGGCACGGCCTACGGAACCTGCGTGCTGCATGTTTCACCGGAAAGCTGGGTGGGCGGCCCGCTGGCGCTCGTGGAAGAAGGCGACCCGATCGCGCTTGATGCGGAGCGCGGAAGGCTGGATCTTTTGGTTCCCGAAGCGGAACTGGAAAAGCGGCGCGCGGGATGGCGGAAACCGGCGCGGCGATATGAACGGGGCTACATGGCGCTGTATGCGGAACGGGTTACACAGGCCCACAGGGGGTGCGACTTCGATTTTCTGAGCGGTGACGCCGGAACGCCGGAGCCCGAAATCCATTAGCCCGCCTGCCGGATCGTGATTTCGTTCGAGCGCAGCGCCGTCCCGTCGGGGAGACGCGATGAGACGTGGATCCGGTAATCTCCCCCTTTGGTCACGTCGTAGAGGGTCGCCAGCGGAATCTCTGTTTCCACCGCCCCACCTGGCGCCAGCGTGACATCGATATTTTTCGCGGTGCGGCCGGAGCGGACGGCCTGATGCCCGTAGAGAGACAGGCCGAGTCCTTCAACCTGATAGAACAAAATCCAGGGAGGGATGTTGAGAACCCTCCCCTGGCTTTTCGTATTCCTCATGACGACGGAGATTCCGGCGATCTGATGAGCCTCCTCGCGCTTGAGCTCGCGAACAGACAATTGTAGTCCGGAGGCGGTTTCGCCCCATTCCCGGCCGGTCATGTCGATGACCTTCGGGGGATCGTCGCGCAGGACCAGGCCCATGTTGGCCAGAAAATTATAGAAACCTGTGAATGCTTCCTTGAGCACGGGTAAATTCGATAGTACCGGTGAGGAGCTTTTGCGCGGCCGGAAGGCTGGCGGACCGCTTTGGCAGCGTCTGCTCCCCGGTTGATTGATTGGTTTCGTCATCGAAAAGTTTCGGACATCGTCGCCTTCGGGACACTACCCCGTCTTTCGCCATCGCGGGACCGTTAGTATCTTGATTGAAGATGCAATTCAAGACTCTCGGCAATACA
>CAZXCO010000217.1:0-1503 GCA_964639095.1 uncultured Solibacteraceae bacterium | reverse complement strand
AGACGCGGCGCGTTCCTTTGACGACCATATCCGCCGCGGGAGCCCGCAGAGAGGGCTTTCCGACGGGAATCGTGGCGCGCACCCGCAGCGTCACGATCTCCGTGGGGCGGCCGGGATCCGAATATCCATACATGCGCTGGTGCTCGCGGTGGAAGTCGCCCGTCCACGGGATGGTCAGCTCATAGCTCTGGCCGGCATAGCGAACGTCGGCAAAGCGTTCGATGGCCGCGCCGGGCACGTCCTTCTTTGCCTGCTTTTCGAGCTCCCGGAAGCGTGACTCGAAGTCGGAAATGCCGAGGGCTGCAGCGGAATAGTCCCGCGTTCGATCGGCCAGCAGCATCCCGAGTGCCGAGAGCGCCCCGGCGAGCCGCGGCACGATGACAGTGGAAATGTTCAACTCCGCGGCGATTTCACAAGCGTGCAGCCCTCCCGAACCGCCGAACGCGACCAGCGGAAATTCGCGCGGATCTTCTCCACGCTCCAGCGAAACCGCGCGAATGGCCCGCTCCATATTCGAGTTCGCCACTCGCAGAATCGCGGCCGCAGCGCTCACCGTGTCCAGACCGAGAGCAGCTCCGATGCGCGCGACGACTCTTTCGGCGGCCGCGGGGTCGATCGTCATCGCGCCGCCCGCCAGCTGTGAGGATGAAATCCTGCCCAGAACCACATGGGCGTCGGTCACCGTTGCCTCGTTCCCCGTCCCGTAACAAGCCGGACCGGGCAGAGCGCCGGCACTTTCCGGGCCGACCCGAAGGCTGCCGCCGGCATCGAGCCGGGCGATCGAGCCGCCGCCGGCTCCCACGGTGTGGATGTCGAGCATGGGAACGCGCACGGGGAAGTTGTCGATCCGGGCCTCCGTCGTCAGGCGCGGCTCGCGCGCGGCGAGGGCGACGTCGGTCGATGTGCCGCCCATGTCGAATGTCAGAGCCTTCGCGAACCCGCACAGCCGGGCGATCTCGACGGCTCCAACGATGCCTCCGGCCGGTCCGGACAGAATGGTTCGCACCGGCTGGAGCCTGGCCTCGGACGCGGTGAGAAATCCGCCGTTCGACTGCATGATCGAGACCCTGTGCGGGCTGCGGGTTTCGAGTTCGGCGAGATAGCGTTCCATCATGGGCCCGACGTAGGCGTTGATCACTGTAGTGCTGGCGCGTTCGAATTCCCGGAACTCGGGCGACACATCGCAGGAGGCGCAGACGAATCCGCCGAGAGCTTTCAGCAGCGACCGCTCGTGCGCATCGTTCCGGTACGAATGCAGGAGACAGATCGCGACGGCTTCCGGCTGCGCTTCCTCGATTCTGCAACGCAGCTCGTCAATGTCTTCGGGGCGGAGCGGACGCTCCACGGTTCCATCGGCCAGCATCCGTTCGTCGACGCCGAAGCAGAGATGGCGGGGCACGAGCGGTTGCGGCAGAGCCGGAGCGAGATTATAAAGCTCGGGGCGGTTCTGGCGGCCGATCGCAATCAGATCCTCGAAGCCGCGCGTCGTGACGAAGACGGTCT
>CAZXCO010000216.1:0-2370 GCA_964639095.1 uncultured Solibacteraceae bacterium | reverse complement strand
GAGGACGATGAAGCATCGTTTCCTTCCGGCGGGCATGCGGTGTCGCTGGATGTGCACGGACCATCCGTCGGTAAGATGGCGCGCGAGTTCGCGTCGAATTGTGGGTTATCATCAACACTCGTGGAAGCGCTAGGTGGCGCCGGCTGTTGGCACGACGAAGGCAAGCGCGATCGCCGCTTTCAGGCTTGGCTCTATGGTAGTGAGCTGAAAGCCTTAGCGGCACTTGCGAAGGGCCAATTTCTCGCCAAATCCGGTCGCGACAATAAGCTGTGGCAGGGCTCCGAAGCGTTCGGGTATCCAAGGGGTTCGCGGCACGAATTCGTCTCAGTGCGATTGTTCAAGCAGGGCAGCAGGCCGGCAACGGAAACTGATGACGCCATCCGTTTTCTCGTCGGCACGCATCACGGTTGGGGGCGTCCTTTTCCCCCGGTACTCGACGATCCTGACCCTGTTGAAATCTCTTACCCTTACAACGGCAAAATCATCACCACATCGAGCGATCATGGCCTTTATCGCTTGGACAGCGGCTGGGTGGATCTCTTCTGGAAAATGGTTCGCCGTTACGGCTGGTGGGGTGTCGCCTACTTGGAAGCGTTTCTGATCACTGCGGACCGCACCGTCTCGGCGCGGGAGCAACAGCCTCAGCAGAGGACTTCGCCGCAAACTGCGCCAGCGGCGGTGGAAGCATGACTGCTTTTGTGCCGCTGGAACTGACGGGCCTCACGGGCGACAATCCGCTTGGCTTTTTGGCCGCTTGCGGTCTGTTGCGCTCCTGCAGCAGCCCTGCAGAGCCTGGGACAATAAGGCTTGCCTGGACGAGATCGGAAAAGACGGGAGCGTATGTCGCCGCGTTGCACATCAAGAAAATTATAGACACAGCTTGTCTGACCAAAATCATTAATCGTCGCTGCGCGATGATTAAACAACTGCCTGCATTTTGCTGGTCATCGAAGATCGATGATCGCCTGAAGTACCGCGACTCAGCCAGTACCCTTCTGGCTCAAAGCAACATATCTCCGGAGAAGAAAGAAGCGCTGGGGGTATTTGCCGCTCTCGCCTCTGATCTGACGACCAACGGCAAGGGCTCCCTTCAGTCAACCTCATTGGACTTGATATCAGGTAATCAGCGTTTCCTAAAAAGCGTCCTAGAGTTAGCTGGACCATTTGCAGAAGACGACGTACGGGACGCGCTCCGTGGCCCTTGGCAATATCGTGATGATAACCATTCGCTAGGCTGGGACCCGCAAACACAACGCCTGCACGCGCTTCGGAACAAGCTCCCAGAGAAGGACAAATCCAATCGATCTGTCCGCGCGGCGGTCTTCCTCGCGACGCAGGCTCTACCGCTCTTTCCGTGTTTCGTCCGGGGTGGCAGCCTCTATACAACTGGCTTTTACCGTGAGGGCGGCGAAGAGTGGTTTTCCTGGCCGATCTGGCGCGATCCCGTTTCGCTCGACACTCTCCGTTCCTTGCTCACACACCCCTTCTCAGCCGATCTGAAAAAGCGCGGCGTCGATGTCGTCTATCATTGCCGCCGTGTTCGAACGGGGGGTGCGGAAGGCAACTACCAAGTCTTCAGTCACGCTTCAGAGCGCTCCTGGCGGCGTTCGCGCACCGAGGCAGCGTAAAGGCCATAGCCGGCCCTCGCCAAGTGCCCCTCGGCGCACAATATGCACAGGTAGAACCGAGTGATGCCCAGGGCCGCGAAATCGCGGGTGTGGGCGACCCCCCTTTCATGGACCAGGGCGATGGCCTTGTCCCTGAGCAGCGTTCGTAGTGCTGCGTCGGGGCTCTTCGTAGTCCGGGACGCCTCGGCTCTTTCCAGCCGCCTTCGGGTAGGGCTATCGTCGAGGTGTAGGTTTGGTCATCGCCGGACCCGGCGAGCCATCTTCGCCACGGTGCGCGAGCGCGCGCGGTAGCTCTCCGTTCTTTCAGATTCTACGCCACGGTACGAGGCGAACTTCAGCTGCAATGTTGGCAAACTATTTCAGTAGGCGACCTTGGAGAATTGACGTCGTAGTTCCTCCACACCATTGTCGTCGTAACACCCGCCACACCTCTCAACGATGCAAACTTAGCGGGTTTTCTATTGGTGATTACGCCGCATACTTCTTTCGGACTAAGACGAGGGTGTGGAGCGCGTCTTCGAGGAAGTGGCCTCCCATTGTGAAGAAGCTGGAACCGCTTACCGTCGTAATCCCCGCCTCCTGACCTGATTCTATGCCGCCTTGGCGATCTGCACCTCGACGTGAAGGCCGGCGGCTGACAGCATGTTGACCAGGGTGTCGATACTGAACAGGTCGATCTTGCCGCGGTTGAGGTCGGAGATGCGGGGCTGGCTCACCCCCAGCAGCTTCGCCGCCTGGGCCT
>CAZXCO010000215.1:0-1822 GCA_964639095.1 uncultured Solibacteraceae bacterium | reverse complement strand
CGGAGCGGCGAATATTCGCGATCAAGTTCTTCGAGCGTCATGTTTGTGGTGGAAATTTCATTTTACCCGACTGCGCCCGGAAAAGCCCGGGCGCAGTCCGGTCGCGGGCTATTTGCGCACGCTCAGCACGCTGTCGGCGATCTCCCGGAACTCCTCCGGCGTCAGCAGGCCGCGTTTCTCGATGCCCTTTTCCTTGACCTGCCGCAGCATCTCGGCGATCGCCTCGTCGTCTGCGCCGGTGATTCCCATCTGCTCCAGGTTGTAAGTGATGGAGGCTTTTCCGCTCTTCTTGCCCAGAACCACCGCGCCGCTTCTGCCAGTCAGCGCCGGGTGCGTGCCGAACATCGCCAGAGGCTCCTTCACCACGAGATCGACGCCGATGCCGGATTCGCGCGTAAAATTGCGCTCTCCGAGGATCGGCTTGTTCACCGCCGTCTCGAACCGGCTGATCCGGCTCACGAGCGCGCCCAGTTCCGGCAGTTTGCCGAGCTGATACTGCGTATCGTATCCGTAGAGCACGTGCAGAGCGACAATCAGCTCCTCGAGCGCGGCGTTTCCTGTCCTCTCGCCGAGTCCATTGGCGCAACTGTGAACGCACTCGGCGCCGGCTTCGACGCCCGCAAGCTCGGTCGCCACGGCCATACCGAAGTCGTTATGCGTGTGCACTTCGACCGGAAGGTTTGTGAGCGATTTCACGAGGCGCACCATGTATTTGATCGCCTGCGGAAGAGCGCAGCCCATCGTATCCACCACTCCGACTGCGTCGGGATTGGAATCGACCACGATGCGCGTGAGCAGATTCCGCAGATCTTCTTCCCGCGCACGCGTCGTGTCGTAGGGAAAGTAGACGACATGCAGACCGCGCGATTTCGCGTAATTGATCACCCCGACGCTCTTGCGAAGCACGTCCTCCCATGTCCACTTGAACTGATACTTCAGCTTCGGGTATCCGATGGGAACCTCGATGATCACGCCATGGCAACCACACTCGATCGCCTTGTCGATATCCGTATTGATGGCCCGCGCGAACGTGTAGATCCGGGCCTTCAACCCCATCTTCGAGATCTTCTTTATCGCCTCGAAGTCCTGCTCCGATACGGCGGGCATTCCCGCCTCGATCCGGTCGACGCCGATTTCGTCGAGCTTCTCCGCGATGGCGATCTTGTCCGCGAGGCTGAAAACGACTCCGGGCGTTTGTTCGCCGTCGCGCAGCGTCGCGTCGTGGATACTGACCTTCGCGGGCAGGTCGAAAGTGCTGCGCACTTCATCCACAAAGTTATAAGGGCTGACCCACCATTCGTTCTCGCGGTAGTATTTGTCTTTCATAAGTTCACTCGTATCTTCACCGGCGCGGCCGTTCCGGCGTCATTTCCCGGTCCCGGATGCCGCCGGGCAAATCAGGACCTGCAAATTGTAACACCCCGCGAAATCGCCCACAGCAGGCCCCATACGTGCGAAAATCGATGATCGGCTCCGCGCGCGTGCATGACGGCGGAGCATCAGAGAAGAACGATCCATGGCAGACTGGCACGATCTGTTGGTGACCATCCCGATCTTCAGTTTTCTAGGCCGGGCTGAACTTGCCGCCGTACAGGAGCTCTTCATCGAGGAAGTCCACCAGAAGGGCGACGTCATCTGCCATCAGGGCGAGGAAGGGAACACGTTCTATGTGGTCCTCGACGGAGAGCTGGATGTCCTCACCGGCGAGAATAACCAGCATCTGATCGCGGTCCTCAAACGCGGCGATTTTTTCGGCGAAATGGCCCTGCTGCAGGGAGGCAAGCGGACCGCGACCGTCGCCGCCAGCCGGCGCGCCCGCCTG
>CAZXCO010000214.1:0-4123 GCA_964639095.1 uncultured Solibacteraceae bacterium | reverse complement strand
ATTGATCCCGCTCGTGCACGAAAAGCATTTCGATAGCGGCGAGATTATTTTTCACATTGGCGAACAATCTTCGTTTCTGCACCTGATCGTCTCCGGCGATGTCGCGCTGGAACAGACCACCGGCGGCGAGCCCGTCCAGGTCCAGGTCCTGCACGCCGGAGATGCCATGGGCTGGTCCGCCCTCACGCCGGGAGACCGGACGCATCTGCAGGCCCGCGCGCTGTCCCGGACCTCGACTATCTCCTTCGCGGGCGACGAGATCCGGGCCGCATGCGATCGTGACCCGGCGCTCGGTTATGCGTTGACAAAGCGGCTGATGGAGCTGGTCGTCGCGCGATTCGACGCGGTGCGCATCCAGTTGGCGAACCATATGGCCGAACATCTGGCGGACCAAAGCCGGCGGCAGCCTGTCTTACCCTCCGAAGCGCTGCCTGAATCAGATCAGTAATGCGCGTGTGTTCGCAATCGGAACACCCAGCCTAAATCCACGCCTTCCGCAGCAGCCACACCTTCACTGTCTGGGTCAGCCCGGCATAAGCGAGCAACGTCAGAATCAGGATCGGCCAGTAGAGCCAGGGCAGACCGGTCAGGCCCAGCGCCGGAGCCAGAGGGGACCTGGGAAGCCACATGCCGAATCCCATGATGGACAGCGTCGTGGCGACAAGGGCGAGGCTGGCCCGGCTTTGTATGAAGGGAAGCTTGTTCGTTCGAATGATATGGATGATCAGCGTCTGCGTCATCAGCGACTCGACGAACCATCCGGTCTGGAACAACGACGCGCGGGACGGGTCCCAACAATTGAAGACCTCGAGCATGACGAAGAACGTCGTGTAGTCGAAGATCGAGCTGATCGGGCCGACGAAAAGGATGAAGCGCCCGATCTCGCCGATCTTCCAGGGCCGCGGCCGGGCGACCTGCTCGTAGTCCACCTCGTCGGTCGGAATCGGCACCTGCGAAAAATCGTAAAGCAGGTTATTGGTCAGCACCTGGATAGGCGCCATCGGCAGGAATGGGAGGAACGCGCTTGCTCCCACGACGCTGAACATGTTCCCGAAGCTGGAGCTTGCACCCATCCGGATATATTTGACGATATTCGCGAATACTTTGCGGCCCTCGGTCACACCGTCGTCGAGGACCGTGAGATCCTTCTCGAGGAGAATCAGGTCCGCCGACTCTTTGGCGATGTCCGTCGCCGTATCCACCGAGATCCCGATGTCGGCCGCGCGCAGAGCGGGAGCGTCGTTGATTCCATCGCCCATGAATCCGACCACATGCCCCCGGCTGCGCAGGGCCCGGACGACCCGCTCTTTGTGCGCGGGGGAGAGGCGGGCAAAGAGCGTGGTCTTCCCGGAAGCCTCCGCCAACTCCGCATCCGACATTCCCTCCACATCGGCGCCGAGGAGCATGGGGTCGGGTGAGAGGCCCACGTCTCTGCAGACTTTGCGGCTGATGAGCTGATTGTCGCCGGTCAGGATTTTGATCGCGACGCCATGCCCGTGAAGGGCTTCGATCGCGCGGCCCGCGGTCTTCTTCGGCGGATCGAGAAAGGCGACGTACCCGGTGAGGACAAGATCGCGCTCATCGTCTTTCGCGCAGATCTTCTTCCCCGTCAGCTCCCTCGTCGCGACGGCCAGAACGCGGAATCCCTCATTGCTCAGGCTCTCGTATTCCTGCTTCAGACCCGCGATCATGTTCGGGCCCATGGTGAATATTTCTCCCTCCAGCGCAAAGTGTGAGCATCGATGGAAAATCTCTTCGGGAGCGCCTTTTGTAAACAGAATTGCCTTGCCCTCGGGATCCTCCAGGAGAACGGACATCATGCGCCGGGTGAAGTCGAACGGAATTTCGTCCAGCTTCCTGTACTTCTCGACGAGGGATTGCAGATGAAACTCGGGGCTGTCGAGGATGGCCCGGTCCAGAATGTTCTTGAGGCCGGTCTGGAAGCGGCTGATCAGATACCCGTCGAGCAGCACCTCCTCGGTTTCGCGGCCGGCCACGTTGCAATGCCGCCGCAGGACGATTCGATCCTCGGTGAGCGTGCCGGTTTTATCGGCGCACAGGGTGTCCATCCCGCCGAAATTCTGGATTGCGTCCAGCCGCTTGACGATGACCTTTTTACGGCTCATCGCCAGCGCCCCCTTGGCGAGGCAAACGGAGACAATCATGGGCAGCATCTCGGGCGTGAGGCCGACTGCCACAGCCATGGCGAAGAAAAAGGCGCCCTGCCAATCGTGTTTGGTGAAGCCGTTTATAAGGAAAACCAGCGGCGCCATGACGGCCATGAGCCGGATCATGAGCCACGTGAACCGGTCAAGACCCTCATCGAAGCTCGTCGGTGTGCGCTCTTCCATCAGGGAACTGGCCATGCTGCCGAACCAGGTATGAGCTCCTGTCGCCACCACGACGGCTGTTGCCGATCCGCTTTGGACGCTGGTCCCCATGAAGCAGATGTTTTTCAGGTCGGCCGGTGAGTCGATCGCGTTTGTGTCCGTATCATGGAACTTCTCCACGGGGAGAGCTTCGCCCGTGAGGCTTCCCTGACTCACGAAGAGGTCTTTCGAAGACAGCACGCGCGCGTCGCCGGGAATCATATCGCCCGCCGAAAGCCGGATCACATCGCCCGGCACGAGTTCACGGAGCGGCAGTTCCTTCTCCGCGCCATCCCGCATCACGGTGGCGGTGACGTGGATCATGGCCTTGAGCTTCTCGGCTGCCGCATCGGCCCGGTTCTCCTGCAGGAAACGCAACCCCACGCTCAGGGCGACCATGATCGCCATAACGGTTCCGGCCCGGGCGTCGCCGCTCACAAAGGAAATGGTGGAAAGCGCCGCCAGGAGGATGACCAGGGGATTGCGGACCATCTTCAGAAGACGGACAAGCCATCCCGGACGGTGCTGCCGTGCGACTTCGTTCGGGCCGGCGGTGGCGGCCCGCGCTTCGGCCTCAACCCGGGTCAGACCCTCCGGGCCCGTATGCAGATCCCGAAGCACGTCTTCGCTATCCCTGCGAGCAGCGTCGAGCACCGCCGGAGATACGTGGATATTTCGGGCTTTTTTTAGCGCCTCAGGACCGTTCCGGTGCGGCTTTGATGCGGCGGCTGCTGGAGTGGCGGCGCCTGCCGGGAGCGCGTTATCGGCTGGCCGCCGCATCGTCCTGGAATGCCGGTCGGTTGCGCAACCTCTTGCAGGCGAAAGCTTTCACCGGACTCCTCCGATTCGCTGGACAAGCAATCGACGGGCCGCGATCGGCCGCAACTCAGGGAGCCGGCCGGCCTCGCTGATCCCGGCGCCCGCGGTCATGAAACGGGACCGGTAGATCCCGCGACCGGGCAATTTGACGCACCCCCCGCGCCGGATCGCGCAGTTCATAGTATCCTGACCCTGTCGTGCCCACTGAACATTCCGGCGAATTTCTGCGCGCTTTGCTGGATGCCGCGCCCTTTGGAGTCATCGCCCTGGATGCGTCGGGCATCGTGCGGCTCTGGAGCCGCGGCGCTCAAACCATCCTTGGATGGCGTGAAGAGGACGTAATCGGGCGCCCGCTGTCTTCGGAAATACAAATGCTCGGTATTTCCCATGAAGTCGTACTGCGGCTGGTTCGGAACGGAAACACGACCATTGATGTGGAAACATGGTCGGCGGCCTGGCAGCGCGGAACGGTAATCGTGATCGCTGACTACAGCCGGTATCGCAGCAGGGAGCGGGAAATCCAGAATTTGATGGAGCGGGAACAGGAGGCGTTAACGCAGGCCCGCATCGAGCGGCGTTACCGCGAATTGCTCGATGCGGCGCCGGATGCCATTATCGAAGTCGACCAGGACGGCCGTATTCTGACTCTGAACGCGGCAACCGAAAGGTCCTTCGGTTACACCCGCGAAGAACTACTGGGTGAGCTGGTGGAAGTGCTGGTCCCGGAGCATGTCCGCGGGATTCATGTCGGACATCGGGCCCACTACCGAAGCCACCCGGTGACCCGTCCGATGGGAAGCGGCCTCGAACTTCTTGGGCGGCGAAAAGACGGATCCACCTTCCCGGTGGAAATCAGCCTGAGCCCCGTGATGTCGGACGGGGATTTCCGGTTTACGGCGATTATCCGTGACATTACGCGGCGCAAGGAAGTGGAG
>CAZXCO010000213.1:0-1734 GCA_964639095.1 uncultured Solibacteraceae bacterium | reverse complement strand
ATAGTAGGGATGCTGATGCGAGACGATCCCCGCAACAACGAGTTTGTTTCCCAGACCGGCCGCACTCTCCTGATGTTGCGCGAGCTGCTGCTGAAGGGCGAGTTTCGTCCGGGCGAACGGCTCTCCGAGTTGACCCTCGTCGAGCGGCTCGGCGTTTCGAGAACGCCTATCCGGCTGGCTTTCGACCGGCTGGCGCATGAGGGTCTCCTCGAACCATCGCCCTCCGGCGGTTTCGTCGTGTGCGAATTCACGATTGCCGATATCTGGGATGCAATCGAGATGCGAGGCGTGCTCGAAGGCGCCGCGGCGCGGCTGGCCGCCGAGCGTCTGGCGGATACCGCGAATCTGGACCGCATTCGCGTTTTTCAAGTCCAGATGGATTCCCTTGTGCAGAACGTCGTGCACAACACGATGGAATCCTTCGCCCTCTACATGAACCTCAACGAGGCGTTTCACGCCGAACTGATCGAGCTTGCCCAGAGCCCCATGCTGCGCCGCAGCATGTTGCACCTGACGGCGCTGCCGTTCGCATCACCAAGCGCGATGGTGTTTGCGCGGTCGAAGCTTCCGGGCGCCGGCGATATGCTCGCCATCGGTCAGGAGCAGCATCACGCGCTGCTGGAAGCTCTGGAAAAACGCCAGGGTACGCGGGCGGAGGCGCTGGCTCGCGAGCACGTGCAGTTGTCGCGCCGGAACCTCGAGTCCGTGCTCTCCGACGAAGCCGTTCTCAAGTGCGTCCCTGGGGCGTCGCTGATTCTGCGTTCGCCCGCCGTCAATTAATTCACCACCCGCCGCGACCGCACTTGAAGGTCCGGGACGCCTTGGATAAAAATAATGGGGAGATCAGGGCCGGGCGGCAGTTGCGTCCGTTGAGTCTTCGTCATACCTGCCGCTGGAATTCTCCGACGTCCCGTTAATTGTAAAGTAGAGTACATTACGTCAGCTACCCGACAACTCGATGCGCGCCGCCAACAATATCTGCCGGCGCTCACCGGTCTGCGGTTCATCCTGGCTATCTGGGTGATTCTGGACCACTTGACAGGCCCCAGGATGCTGCTCGATCCGTGGAACCGATCCCTGCCCCATCCGGTGCAGAGCATTCTGCGCGGTGGGTATCTCGCCGTGCAGACGTTCTTTCTTTTGTCAGGTTTCGTCCTGGCCCAAAGTTACGCCAACTCCCGCTGGAACAAGCAAAACCTCGCACGGTTCGCCGTGGCGCGATTCGCCAGAATTTACCCGACATATCTGCTGAGCCTGATGCTGGTATCCTGGTTCGCGTTCCAGTATGTCGTGACCCCCGGACGCAGCCTCGTGGAAAAGGCGAGCGTCATCGGTGATTACGCATTCGTTCTGCAGGGCTGGAACGGGGCACTGGGCGTGGGCTGGAACACGCCCGCGTGGTCTCTTTCCTGCGAGTTTTTCTTCTATCTCTGCTTCCCTCTTCTGTTTCTGCTGCTGTGCAAAGGCAGCCTGACGCGCGTAACCGCCGCGCTGGCCGCTTCTCTCGTCGTTCCCATTCTGCTGGCCCACGCGGCAGTCCCATACATGTGGAAGCCGATCTACCATCTCTCGGATTTCGTGGCCGGAATCGCCGCCGCCCGAATTTACACCGCGCTGGCGGAGTCGGGTGTCGTTTGCAAGCGCCTCGGATTCTGGCTCTCGGCCGGCGCGCTTGTGGCGGGGGCGGAATTCATCATTCATCCGCACGTTCTCGATGGCACGGTAATCAATCTG
>CAZXCO010000212.1:0-10137 GCA_964639095.1 uncultured Solibacteraceae bacterium | reverse complement strand
GATGCCTTCGTCGTAGCCGGCCGCATTGGCGGCAGCCAGAACCACGAAGAGATTCTCATTCGCGCCGAGTTGGAGATTTTCTGCGCCGGGCAACCTGTTCAAAGTCAACAGGCAGGCAGCGGCGAGCCAGAGTATCCGCTTCAAAGCTCTATTATATGTTGGGCGTAACGCTTCTATTTCCTGCTGGCGCAGCGCTTCGGCCACCGCTCCGATTCCCGGCTAGTTTACCATTGAACAGTCGTGAGTCGGCAGCCGCGAATCCTGATGGTTTCTTCAGAGGTCAGTCCCTGGGCCAAAAGCGGGGGGCTGGCGGACGTCCTGGGGGCTCTTCCCGCGGCGCTGGCGCGCCTGGAGCATCCCGTGGCGACCGTCGTGCCCCGGTACATGGCGGCGAAGAATGCCCCCGCCACGCGCGTGCTGCGGGACCTGCGAATCCCCCTCGGGGCGCGCGTCTTCGACGTCTCGATCTGGCAGTTCCAGTCCGGCGACACGACTGTTTTCTTCGTGGATCAGCCTGAGCTGTTCGACCGCCCGGGGCTTTATGGGGATGCCGACGGAGATTTTCCCGACAACCACATCCGGTTCGCACTGCTTTCGAAGGCTGCGCTCGAAATCGCCCGCAGACTGTTTCCGGCCGACGTCATCCATTGCCACGACTGGCAGGCTTCCCTGGTGCCCGTCTGGCTCAAAGATCCCCGAATCGTTGATCCGACGTGGCTTGGCGTCCGGACGCTTCTGACGATCCACAATCTGGGCTATCAGGGCCTGTTCGACCGCAGCGCCATGGCAGAGGCCGGCCTGCCCGAGCAGTTCTACAGCGTCGAGGGAATGGAGTTCTGGGGCCAGGTCAACTACTTAAAGGCAGGCATTGTATTTGCCGATGCCCTGAGTACCGTCAGCCGGAAGTACGCCGAGGAGATCCAGACCCCGGAATATGGCTTTGGGCTCGACGGGTTGTTGCGGGCGCGGCGCAACGTCCTCACCGGAATCGTGAACGGGGCCGATTACGGCCGCTGGAACCCCGAAACCGATCCGTATCTGCCTGCCAACTATTCGGCGGCGAACCTGAGCGGAAAGCAGGTCTGCAAGACCGCCCTTCTGCGCGAAATGGGCCTTCCCGAACGGGCGCTTGACCGGCCTCTGCTCGGGATTATTTCCCGGTTCACAGGGCAGAAAGGCTTCGATCTGGTCGGAGAGGCCGCTGCGGCGCTGTTTCAGGAGGACGTTTATCTGGTGGCCCTCGGAAACGGGGAAGCGGAATGGGAAGATCTCTTTCGCCGGCTCCAGGCAGAGTTTCCGGACAAGGTTTCCGTCAAATTCGGTTATGACGACGCACTCTCGCACCGTATCGAGGCGGGCGCCGACATATTCGTCATGCCCAGCCGCTATGAGCCGTGCGGGTTGAACCAGATCTACAGCCTCCGCTACGGTACGATTCCGGTCGTACGGGCCACCGGTGGGCTCGACGATACGATCGTGGGGGCGCCGGAGACCGGCTCCACCGGCTTCAAGTTCCTTGATTACAATGGGAAGGCGCTGCTCGAAGCGATCCGGCTCGCTTGCCGGGCGTGGAACGATCGTGCGGCATGGACCGCAATGATGGTGCGAGGAATGCGGAAAGACTATTCGTGGACGGCCTCGGCGGCCGAGTATTCGCGTCTGTACTGGAAGATTGCATCCTTTGGGGCAGCAGAAAACTCTAATTTTCAGGACGAGGAATAAATGGCAGGAGCAAATACGCTTAACTTTACCGATGCGGGCTGGGATACGGAGGTACTGAAGTCGACGGAACCGGTCCTGGTGGACTTCTGGGCTACCTGGTGTGGCCCATGCCGCCAGATGACACCGATCATCGACCAGCTTGCCGATGAATACCAGGGAAAGGCAAAAATCGGCAAACTGAATGTGGATGAGCAGGGCCAGACGGCGATGCGTTACCAGGTTCGGGGGATTCCGACGCTGCTGCTGTTCAAAAACGGCCAACTGGTGGCGACGAAGGTCGGCGCGACCGGCAAGAGCGACGTCCAGAGAATGCTGGACGAACATCTCTCGTAACGCAGTCCGCAGAGAAAAGCGGAAGGGCCCGGCGGAGAAATCCAGCCGGGCCTTTTTCGTGTCTTTCGGATTTGACAATCGGCCTGTGTTGCTCCAACATACAGCCGAGTGACGGATCTCAAATTCCTTGTTGCAAAACTAAATCCCGTCTGCCGGAAAGCGGCGGAAAAAGCTGCGGCAATCGCGGTCGCGCGAGGTCATTTTGAGGTCGATATCGAGCACCTTTTTCTGGGTCTTCTGGACCTTTCCCGCTCCGATGCCGCGCTCGCGTTCCAGCATTTCAGCATCGACCGGGACCGTCTCGATCGCGATTTGAATGCCGCGCTTGACCGCCGGAATGGAGGAAGCGTGCGAACGCCTCTCCTCTCGGGCCGTCTTGTGCGCCTGTTCAGTACCGCGTGGAACCTGGCTTCGGCCGAGTTCTCGCTCTCCGAAATCCGTTCCGCCATCGTGCTTCTGGCGCTGATCGAGAGCGGAGCGGCTGCGGAGGCGGCGGGCGGTGTTTCCCCGGAATTTCTCAAATTGAACGGCGTTCAGTTCCGGCAGAAAATCGCGTCGTTTTTCAGTCCTGAAGAGGGGGCATACAGCGCGAACGAGCCGGCGGAGAAATCCGATTCGACCTCGGCCCTCTCTGCTTATACTGTGGATCTCACGGCGGCCGCGCGGGCCGGCGCACTCGACCCGGTATTCGGCCGCGAATCGGAGATTCGCCAGGTCATCGACATTCTCACCCGCCGCCGCCAGAACAACCCGATCCTGATCGGCGAACCCGGCGTGGGCAAGACCGCAATCGCCGAAGGCTTTGCGTTGCGTGTCGCCGCGGGCGATGTTCCGCCCTCGCTGGCCACAGTTTCGCTGCGAACGCTCGACCTGGGCCTGCTGATGGCGGGCGCCTCCGTGCGCGGCGAATTCGAAAATCGGCTCAAAGGCGTCATGAACGAGGTCCAGACGTCTCCCCAGCCGGTCATTCTCTTCATCGACGAGGCGCACACGCTGATCGGCGCCGATGGCGAGTCCAACGCGGCCAACCTGCTGAAGCCGGCCCTCGCGCGCGGCGATCTCCGCACCATCGCCGCAACGACCTACACCGAATACCGGAAGTATTTCGAGAAAGACCCGGCTCTCGCGCGCCGCTTTCAGGTTGTCTCTGTTGAGGAGCCGACCGAAGATCGCGCCATCGAGATGCTCCGGCGGCTCGCGCCGCTGCTCGAACGTCATCACGGAGTTCGCCTGGAGCGCGAGGCCGTCGAAGCCGCGGTCCGTCTCTCTCACCGGTATGTCACCGGGCGGCGGCTTCCCGACAAGGCCATCGGAGTTCTGGATACCGCTTGCGCGCGGGTCGCCATGGCGCAAAATGCAACGCCGCCCGCCATCGAAGACAGCCAGCACCGGATCAGCGTTCTCGAAGGGGAACTGGCCGACCTGGAGAAGGAGCGCCTCGCAGGCGGCGACGTCGAACCCCTCCTGCAGCGCCTGTTCGATGAACTTGCCGTCGCCGAAACGCAGCTTGCGGACCTCGAAGACAGGTGCCGTGAAGAAAAAGAGCTGGTGCGCCGGGCCGAGCAACTGCGGGCAGATCTGGAAAAACTGGGCGACTCCGAAAATGCCGCCGATCTTCGCCGGCAGCTCGCGGAGGTAAATGCGGGCATGGCTGCTGTGCAGGGAGACGCCCCGCTGGTGCCGGCCGTAGTCGATTCCCGTGTCGTTGCCGAAGTCATTTCCAGTTCCACGGGCATTCCGGTCGGGCGCATGCTCAAGAGCGAACTGCACACAGTCCTGAATCTGCGAAACCTGCTCGCCGAACGCGTCGTGGGGCAGGCGCATGCGCTGGATGCGATCGCGAAACGCATCGTCAGTTCACGCGCCGGTCTGGAAGACCCCTGCCGCCCGACCGGCGTCTTTCTGCTTGCCGGTCCCAGCGGTGTGGGGAAGACCGAAACCGCTCTGGCGCTCGCCGATCTGCTTTACGGCGGTGAGCGCAACGCCGTGATCCTCAACATGTCCGAGTATCAGGAAGCGTATTCGATCTCCGGACTGAAGGGATCGCCCCCGGGCTATGCGGGCTATGGCGAAGGCGGTGTTCTGACCGAAGCCGTCCGCCGCCGGCCGTACTGCGTGCTCCTTCTCGATGAAATCGAAAAGGCGCACCCTGACGTTCTCGAGCTCTTTTATCAGGTGTTCGACAAGGGCGTGATGGAGGATTCCCAGGGCCGCGCGGTCGATTTCCGCAACACCCTCATCCTGATGACCTCGAATGCCGGGGCCGATATCATCCGGCGCATGAGCAACGGCAATTCCGGCGCGCCGGGCGAGTTGTGGGAGATCCTCACCGAAGAGTTGCGGCGCGTTTTCAAACTGGCGTTGCTCGCTCGCATGGTGGTCGTCCCTTATTACCCGATCAGCGACTCCGTTCTGCATCAGATCGTGGAGCTGAAGCTGGGAAAGATCCAGCGGCGTCTTCAGGAATCGCACGCGGTCGAGCTGCTGTACTCCGACCGGCTGGTCGAAGAGGTTGTCAAACGCTGCACCGATCCGGAAAGCGGCGCCCGCAACGTGGATCATATTCTGACCGGCACCCTGATTCCCGAATTGTCGGAACGTATCTTATGCGCGACGGTCGATCGGAAGCCGATTCAGACGATCTCGATCGATGCCGGGACAACAGGAGCGTTCCGGTACAAAGTCGAGTAGACCCTTCGACTGGTCAGTTGACCGCGCCGCGCAGCGGGCGAACGTAAGCGTGGACTTCATATGAGCGGTCGAGCTCCGCCACGATGCGGGACGCCTCTTCCCAGGCTTTGTAAGGGCCGAGCTGAACGAAATGCCAGGTGTCCACGCCGTCACTGCTGGATTCACCGACGAGAACCGGCCCATAACCCTGCTTTTTGAGAAGGTCGGCAAGCCGGACGGCATTGCTTCTCGTGTGAAACGACGCTACCTGCACGGCGACGGAAGGCTCCGCGCCGGCTTCGGACGGAGAGGTCTCGGCCGGAGTGGATTGCGCGGCTTGTGCTGGCTCCGCTTGCGCTGTTGTGGCCGGTGGCGCTGTGGAGGCTGGCGCAGCGGGCTCGGTCACGGCCGCGTGCGAAGCGATGGTGTGCGCCGGAGGAGGACTCGCGGGAGCCGCGGCCGCCAAAGTGGCGCCGCCCGCTTCCGGCTGTGTCTTCGTTGCGGCCGGCGTGACTGCCGTTTGTTTTTTCGCGCCGCCTTTGAAGCGGTCTTCGACACGCGTGAACCGGGCTTCCGCACGCGCCCGCAGTACCTCCCCGGAGGTGGACATCTTCGGTCCGATCAGCAACCCTGTGGCGACTCCCGAGGTGTAAAGCAGCACCTGAATGGCCCCGAGGCACACCCCGAGCTGAATCATCCGGGTTTTGGTGATCGAAAACTGGTAGGGCGCGCTCATGGAATTTCCACCGTCGCCTGGCCCGCGTTCGTAATCTGGATCACGCCGCCCCAGTTGCACATCAGCTTGGAACTATTGTCAAGGGCAGGCATATTGGCGATCAGAACGGTCGGCGCGCCCGGAGCCCACGGCGCCGGAGTCACGGGTATGCACGGCATCGGCGTCAGCACTCCCAGCGCGGCGGCCGTTGCGGCGGCGACAGTCGGATTCGCGGGCGAATTGCACATTCCGAAGGGAAGAATGTTCACGATCGGCTTGCCGTCCATGATGTTCGCCGCCGGCGTTCCCGTCAAAACCTGATTCTGCGGAAGCACTACGAGCGACGACGGGGCCGCGCCGAAGCTGCACTGCAACATGGCGCCCATGCAAACCTGAAATGCCATTTTCGATTAAAAACAGTTTACCGCGTCAAATCCGCCTGGAAACCTAATTAATTTTCACCAGCCCGCCCTTTAACGTCAGCATTCCTCCGCCATCGACAGTCTGCGAAGCCGCTGCTTTGTTGGTGAGAGTGGTTCCCGCGTTATTCGTCATATCGGTGCCGGATTTATTCGTCAACGAAGTTCCGGCCTCATTTGTAAATGTGGTTCCGGACTTGATGCTCACGGTACCCGAGGCCTCGATGCTCAGATTGCCGCTGACCTTCAACGTGAAATTTCCAGTGACATCCGAGCTGTAGTCGGCCTGGTTCGTATGCGCCTCTTTATCGGTAACCGTGATGGTCCGCTTGCCCTGAATCGTCAGCGCTTCGTCTTTGGTGACTGTCGTCGTCCAGTTGTTCAGGACGGTTACCGTCATATCTTTCTGCGCCTGTATGAACAACTCCTCGGACCCGGCCTTATCCTCGAAGCGAATTTCATTGAATCCGGAGCCGCCTTTGGAGGAACTGGATTTAATGGTGCTCTTCGTCTGGTCGTCGGGCAGGGTGTACGGCACCGTTTGGCTGGCGTTATAGAGTGTGCCGACGACAACGGGCCGGTCCGGGTTACCGTCCAGAAAGGCCACGATCACTTCCTGGCCGATGCGCGGCAGGAACATCCCGCCCCACTGCTTGCCGGCCCAGGGCTGCGAGACCCGAATCCAGCACGAAGAGTTTTCGTCGCGCTTCCCCAACTGATCCCAATAAAACTGGACCTTGATGCGGCCATACTGATCCGTCCAGATCTCCTCGCCGGATTTGCCGGTCACGATTGCCGCCTGCGTACCGGGGATCACCGGCGGCGGCGTGACCAGTGGCGGCCGGAACGTAATCGAGGAAGGAAACGCCTCGAAGGTATTGGAATAATGCTCCTGGCTGCCGCTCACGCGAAGCGTGCTGATCACGTATTCGGCATTCACATCGTCACGAAAATGGCCGCTCAACGTGAACTTCACGCCCGCATAGAAGGCCCGGCACTGGCTGCTGCCGCGCAGAATTTTCTGCGGCGCTTCGAGCGCGGAGAGGCGTACGCTGGCGATGGTCTCCCCATCGCTTTGTTTGGTGTACAGTCCCGGAAAGTCGTAAACGCAGCGCGACGTATCCTGACCGTCCGCCGAGGCGAGCAGATCCGTATCCGGTGTTTCGAAGTTATAGTCGTCGGTCTGGAACTTGCCGCTGGTGACGTTCTGTTCGATCGAGCAGTCGGCCACAACGTCGTCGGATGTCCATGCCTTCGGATCGACCGTGTAGCGGGCGGCCGAGAGGCCCGTGGCCGCGGTCCATGCGCTGGCGTCGTCCGCAAGCACCAGCTTGTGGCCGGAGCTGTCGTGAGTGAAGAAGTAGAAGATTCCTTCCTGCTCCATGAGCCGCGAAACGAAGGAGAACGCCGTTTCCCGGTACTGCACGCAATATTCGCGGGGCTGGTAGGTGCCGGTGAGTTTGTCGGTGAAATCCGCAAACCCCAGATCGCCGAAAACTTTCTTTACGATATCCGGCGTCGTCATGTTCTGATACACCGCGCAGCCCGCGCTCATCGTGAGCATCCAGAGCCACGGATGGATCTCGGCCGTGTAGTAAACAAGCCGGCCGTCGCGTCCCGACTGCGTGAACCGCCCCACAACGCCGCTCACGTAGTGCGTGTCGCCGCTGGATTGAGGAATTTCGAGAGTCACCGCCTTGCCCACGATGCTGTCGAACGACAGCGCCGCATCTTCCGAGAACATCTCTACCCGGTAGTGAAAAAGACCGGAGATATGTTCCTCGCCCTCATAACCGCGCACAATCAGTTTGTCCGTGCCGAGAGGCGTCGTGATTTTTACCGGCCGCGACGTCTGCTGAAAGGAAGATCCCATATTCCGTGATTCAGTGTCCCCTGTCCAGGCTTACCCGGACAGACGGATCCGCGCCCTGAAAAGCCCTGCCTCGCAGCCAGGACGTGTAGCCAAGCCGGCTCTTTCCCACGACACAGGCGGGCACATCTTCCGCCTTGAGGACCAGGTGGGCGTCGGCGTCCTGCTCATTGCCGAGGTAAAAGCGCGCCATTGCCGAGAGAGCCCGGTGCCCCGGACGTCCCGCCAGAAAGTCCTCGAACCGGTCGATTCCGATCGGGCCGATGCCGATCGTGACGGCGGCCGCCTGGTCCCAGACTCGTGCTCCCAGCACCGCGCCACCGCCGATCGCCTGATTTCGCCCGCGCGCGCCGATTCTGGTCTGCTGCGTCGGATCCAGCGTCCGCCAGAGTCCGACAAACTGGCGCACCCGGACCGGCACATGAAAATAATCGGCCAGCAGCCGTTCGAGTCCGGCCGCTGAACCCGGGCGCCGGATCAGCAGTCCGCTGTAATGCAGAAGCAAGCGCGCCGGCATCTGAACATTTTTCCGCACGTGCGGAAGGCCGAGGCCGATCAGCGAATACAGATAGTGCGCGATGGGCCCGCGATCGGGAGGCCGGGACGTCAGCGATGGCCGGTGTGCCTGCCGGGTCCTGTAGAGGAGCGTGACCAGCCGGTGATTGAAGATATCGAGAAAATCCGCGGCGGCGCGATCTTTCTTTGCCAGCGCGGCCAGAACCATTTCGGAATAGGGCGCCGGCAGTGGCCCCAACGCGCCTGCGAGGCCGAGAAAATTCACCGTCAGGAGCGGCGCTTTCGCGTTCTCCTCCAGACTGTGGATCTCGCTTGCCGGAAAATCGAAGCTGACGCGCGACCGGAAGCGGACCGCTTCCCGCTCGCTTTCGCCCTGCAGCAATTCGAGCAGCCGGACTGCCTGATAGAACTCGAACCGAAACGGCTCCTGAAAGAGCCACTCGCGCAGCGAATGCTCTCTCTGCCATCCGTATACGGGATCCGCCATTTCAGCGCGTCCGGCCCGGCGGCCCGAAGGGGCGCCAGGCTGGCGGCCAGTTCACAAGCGGCCCGGCTCCCATCGCGCGCCGCTGAACGGCGGGGGACTTTTCCGCTGCTTCCCGTTTAGCCAGCCCGTCCCGATGCTTCCCCTTGAGTACCTCGTCGTAGGAATAAAAGCGCTCGAGAGGCAGCCCGGCCTGTTCGGCGTGGTCGGCGTCGGGCCGGTAATTCCCGCTGCCATTGCTCCACCAGAGCAGGCGCCCGTTGTCAAACTGGGCTTCACCCGCATAATGGACCGAACGCCCTTCCGCCAGAGCGGGATGGCGGTAGACCGGGTGCATCAGAGTGTCGCCGTCGGCCATTCTTACAAAAATATAGTGGGAATTGGGCACGTAATGGCCGTGATGATTGCTTCGATGCATCCGGTACTGATCGAAAAACGACTCCAGACGGAAGATCTGGCTGCGATCCACCGGAATCGCGGCCGCCGGATTCAAATTGGGATAAAGCTTTGGAATGCCCGGCATGCGGAACTCACCAGTTTAGCGAAAACCGGAGAATTGAGCGCGGGATTTCGATTTATACTAAGGGATTACAGGAGGCTCGGGAATCGATGGCTGTCGTTCAGGCTGTATTTTTCTCGCGGGCGAGTTTTGCGTTGTCCCGCCAGGCGGTCCAGCGCAAGTCGGCGGTGCAGATGCGGCCTGGCGTGGATGCGTTTCCAGTGAACCTGACCCGGAAGTCGGGCGGTTTTCCATTGCCTCGCGAGGTCCAGGCGAAACTCGAATCCGCGCTCGGGTCCAGTTTCGGTGACGTGCGCGTGCATGTCGGTCCGGAAGCCGCGGCCATCGGAGCGATTGCATTCACGTGGGGTTCGGACATTCATTTCGCCCCCGGCCAGTACAACCCCCATACCCAGCAGGGGCAGATGCTGCTCGCTCACGAACTCGTCCACGTAGTGCAACAGCGCGCCGGACGCGTCGCGAACCCGTTCGGCAGCGGCGTCGCCGTGGTGCAGGACCAGACGCTTGAAGCGGAAGCCGACCGGCTGGGCCGCCAGGCGGTGATGCAGAGCCTGCACAAATGACCGGAATCTTCCGGCCCGCGCACCAGAAGCCTGCGTCCGGCCGGATGCAGCCGCCCCCGTTTTACCGGCACGCGCAGAACAGCGGCCGCGCCCCCGGCTCCGTGCTGCAGCAGGTTCCTGCCGCCGGAATTCCCGCGCAAGCGGCGCTGCCGCGGGTTTTTTCTCCTGTGGCGCCCCGAGGAGTCGTCCAGAGAGGCACGTATTCTCTCTTCGGTGGCCCCGATCCCCGCGCGGTCTTTTCTGGCGTATTCGGACCCGTCATCGCGCCAGGTTCGCTTTTCAGCACGCCCATCGCAACGCCTCCGGCCTCTCCCGCGCCTGTTCC
>CAZXCO010000211.1:0-5773 GCA_964639095.1 uncultured Solibacteraceae bacterium | reverse complement strand
CGATGCACATCGTCATCGATCTGCTGGAAGCGGGCCACTGGAACGAGGCCAGCAAGTGGATCACGGATCGATACATCCAGCACAACCCGGCCTTCGGATCGGGGCTCGCGCCGATTGTGAAGTTCTTCGGCGCCCGGCCTGCCAAGCCGCTGCCGGCAAGCCCCAAAGAATGGAAGACGAAGGTGGTGGCGGTGCTCGCCCAGGGCGACCTGGTTTGTGTGGCGACTCGCCGGGAGTTGCCCGATCCGCGGAATCCCGGCAAGACCTACACGACGACACATTTCGATATGTGGCGCTTCGTCGATGGCAAGGCCGACGAGCACTGGGATGAAGGGATGATCAATCCGCCGGCGCAGCGGAAGTAGAAACGAGAGCGTGGAGTTTTCAGGCCGGAAGGACAGCCCGGCCGGAGCCGGGCCGTCCCCGCGGGCGATGCTATCGCAGCGCGAACGTGAAGAGGGAAGGCCCCGCCTGCACGCTCACGTACTGCTTGCCGTTCACTTCAAATGTGATCGGACCGGAAGACACTGAGGGTCCCAGATTGGTTTCCCACAGCAGCTTTCCGTCCCGCGCATCAAGCGCATAGAACTGGCCATCCCGGCCTCCGCTGAATAACACGTTGCTCGAAGTTGTGAGGATACCCGCTTCCGTGGATGGCGCGTTCAGGCGGAAGTCCCACTTCTTTTCACCCGTCGCCGGATCGATGGCGCGAATGGCGCTGTAAACGTCGGTCAACGAGCTGTTCCTGGGAAAGACGCCGCTGAAGGTCTGGCCGGAGTGGAACTCCGGCGGCTCCTGGTTCTTGATGTAGGTCGTCGAGCTGTTTTCCCAGGTCGGAATATAGAAGAGCCCGGTCTGCGGACTATAGGAAGGGTTGTACCAGTTGGTCGCACCCTGATTGCCCGGATAGACCAGCGTGCCCTTTAACGACGGCTCGATTCCGGGAGCCCGTATGGGCCGGCCCTTTTCGTCGAAGCCGGTCAGCCAGTTTGTCTTTACAAAAGGCTTACCCATAAGAAACTCGCCGGTGGTCCGGTCGAGCACGTAAAACACGCCGCTGCGATTGGCCCACAGCATGACCTTACGGGTTTTGCCCTTCCATGGAATGTCGGCCAGCACGGGAATCTGCACAGAATCCCAGTCGAATTCGTTGTGCGGGGAGAACTGGTAATGCCACTTCAGCTCGCCCGTATCGGCGTCGAGCGCCACCACGGAGCAACTGTAAAGGTTGTCGCCAAGACGGCCGTCGCCGTCCCAATCGGGTCCGGGATTGCCCACGCCCCAGAAAGTCAGATTCGTCGCCGGATCATAAGAGCCGGTCACCCAGACGGGAGCACCGCCATGTTTCCAGGAGTCGCCGGCCCAGGTTTCGTGGCCAGGCTCGCCCGGTCCGGGGACGGTGTAGAAGCGCCAGACTTCCTTGCCGGTGTTCGCGTCGAATGCAGCAATGAATCCGCGAATCCCGAACTCGCCGCCCGCGGTTCCCTCGATTACCTTATCCTTTATGACCAGGGGCGCATGCGTGAAGGAGTACCTGTCTTTCGGATCGGCCACCTGCACGTTCCATATTTCCTTGCCGGTCTTCGCGTCGAGGGCGATCATATGCGCGTCGAGCGTGGCGAGAAAGATCTTGTCGCCGAGAATCGCGAGGCCCCGGGTTTCCTGGCCGCAGCAATTGCGGGCGTCAGGACTCGGCTTGTAGGGGTGGGTCCAGATGGTCTTGCCGGTAACGGCGTCGAGGGCGATGACATCGTTGATGCCCTGAACCGTATACATTACGCCGTCGACTACCAGCGGCGTCACTTCATGCTTCTCGAGCGAACGCGCCTGGAAAACCCATTTGAGGGCGAGATCTTTGGCGTTCTCTGGCGTGATCTGCCCCAGTTCGCTGTGACGCTGGCTGGAATAGCCGCCCGAATAGGTCAGCCAGTTCTGCGGCTCCTTCTGACTTGCGTTGAGAATCCGATCGAAAGGAACCGGAGTCACGATCGCTTCGCGGTTGATCAGCCGGCCACCGTTCTGAGCCTGCAGTAAGCCACTCAGCGCAAGGAGCGCACAGATTTGTATTTTCATGGAGTCGATTAACCTCTCTTTAACCCGGAGTACCGCCGCTTATCGTAACACTTTCCGCGGACGCACAATGGGAAGAGTGGGCCGTGAAAGCCGGATGCCGGCTGCACGGGTTCGACGCCGATTCAGCGGGAATCCCGCAGTCCGTAAACGAAGAGCGCGGAGCCTGAAGCCACCGCCACATATTGCTTGCCGTTCACGGAGTAGCTCATCGGTCCCGAGGACACCTGTCCGCCGGTATTCGCCCTCCACAGCATCGAACCGCTACGGGCGTCGAGCGCGAAGAAGTAACCTTCGCGTCCGCCCACAAAAAGGAGATCCGTAGCGGTGGTCAGGATGCCGCTGTCGGTGACATCGGCCATCTTGAATTCCCATTTGCGGTCGCCTGTGTTCGGATCGATGGCGCGTACCGCGCCGTACCCGTCGTCAGTCCGTCTTTGATTGATCTGGCCCGACCGGACCATCGGCACAGACGAGCGGGGCATCGCTCCCGCAAAGATCCGGCCCTGCGTGTATTCGACGGGCTGCTTGACGTAGATCGAAGAGTATTCCCAGGAGGGGATATAAAACAGCCCGGTGCGGGGGCTGAAAGAAGGCGAGTACCAGTTCGTTCCACCCTGGTTGCCCGGCTTGATGAGAGTTCCTTCGGGCGTCGGCACTTTGCCCGGCACGCGCATGGGCCGGCCCTTCTCGTCGAATCCGTTCATCCAGTTCACTTCGACAAAAGGTTTGCCGAGCAGAAACTGCCCCGTCGTCCGGTCGATCACATAAAAAAGGCCGTTGCGGTTGGCCCAGAGTATGACCTTGCGGGGCGAACCTTTCCAATTGATATCGGCGAGGACGGGAACCTGCACGGCGTCGAAGTCGAATTCGTCGTGCGGTGAAAACTGGTAATACCATTTCAGTTTGCCGGTGTCCGGATCGAGCGCGACAACGGAATCGCTGTAGAGATTGTCGCCGGCGCGCTTGTCGCCGTTCCAGTCCGGCCCGGGATTGCCCACACCCCAATAAGTAAGGTTGAGGGTGGGGTCATAAGAACCGGTCATCCAGACGGACCCTCCGCCTGTCTTCCAGGAGTCACCGGCCCACGTTTCGTTGCCGGGTTCGCCTTTGCCGGGGATAGTGTAGAAGCGCCAGTCTTCCTTGCCCGTGGCTGCATCGAAAGCCGCGATGAACCCGCGGATGCCGTATTCTCCGCCCGCGGTGCCCACGATGACCTTGTTCTTCACGATCAGAGGCGCATGCGTGATGGCATAACCGGCCGCTGCATCAGCGACCTTGATGTTCCACAGCGGTTTTCCGGTCTTTGCATCGATCGCGATGAGGTGGGCATCGATAGTGCCCATGTACAGCGTGTTGCCGAGAATGGCGACGCCGCGATTGACACGCCCGCAGCAGGGACGCGCGGCCCGCGACGGCTGCCAGGAATAGATCCACAACACGCGGCCCGTGAGTGCGTCGATGGCAACGACGTCATTCGGCGCCTGTGTGGTGTACATGATGCCATCCACCACGAGCGCCGTGGCTTCGAACTTTTCGAGGGAGCGCGCCTGATACACCCATTTCAGTTCCAGGTCCTTCACATTCGACGGCTTGATCTGGTCGAGCGTGCTGTAGCGCTGGCTGAAGGTGCTTCCGGAGTACGTCAGCCAGTTCTGAGGTTCTTTACCCGCGGCGAGAATACGATCGAAGGAGACCTGGGCCGAGAGAGTAGCTGCCACGGCGAAAAGCAATGCCGCGCGCGCGGCGGATCCTTTGAGAGCGCGTCGATGCATCATTGGATTTCAATTCCTTTCAATGTGCTCAGATAACTGACGATGTCGGCGATCTCCTGGGGCGTCAGCTTGCCGTTGTACGAGGGCATCGGTGACTTCTCGAGGAAGCCGTGCTCGCGGACGTCCGAAAGAAGAAACGACCGGATCTGTTCTTTCGTGTCGAGCATCTGGACCGAAAACGTATCGCGATTCAGCACCCGCCCGGTGACGGTCGTGCCGTTCTTTGTCACGACACGGTAATAGCGGTTCTGGTCGAGGATTTCGGCGTCGGGATTCGTAATGGAGGTTTCGAGCGCGGGCGGCTTGCGCAGGTTTCCGATATCGGTCAGGTCCGGCCCGACTCTGGAACCGGCGGCGCCTACGCGATGGCAGGTCTGGCAGGCGCCTTTGCCTTCAAACAGGGCCTTGCCCCGCGCGGGGTCGCCGGCGATACCACTCCCGCGGCCGACGTTGGCCATCGAGCGCAGATAGGCGACGATGGTGCTCGCCTGAAATTCGGTGTAATTTCCCGGCGGCATCGGGGTGCCGGCTATTCCGGTGCGGATGATATTGACGAGTTCTTCATCTGTGGAGGCATGCCGGAATTTGCCGTGAAACAGGTCGATGCCCGGGACGAGATTTCCGTCCGCCCCATGGCAGCCGACGCAGTTGGCGCGAAACAGCCGTCCCCCGTCTTCAACATCGGCGGGAGTATAGCTGTGCTGCGCATACATCGCTCCCGCAATCAGGATCAGGGAACATGCCCTGGTGAACGCCCACATGACCGGTGGTTCCTTTCGAGTGGCCTGCTTATTGAATATAGTCTAACGGCCTTTCGTGGATTGCCCGTTGCGTAACCATGATTCAACGCGCCGCCGAAATCGCATTGGCCAGAACGGCAAGCGCCAGCGCGGGCGGCATCACGAGAAGGCCGTAGCGCAGAAATCTGCCCAAACCGATCTCCTCGCCATCGCGGCGTAGAGCCACCAGCCACAGGATGGTCGCCAGCGACCCGGTTACCGAGAGATTCGGGCCGAGGTCGACGCCGATCAGCACTGCATTCCGGATCGCGTTTGAAAGGGCGGGTGCATGGCGCAGAGCGCCCGCGGCAATCAATCCCACCGGCAGATTGTTCGCGACATTCGAGAGAGAAGCGACACCGAATGCCACGGCCAGGCCGCCCAGGGCGGGGCCGGGATTCGCGGCCCATTCCAGCGCGGCGGTGCTCAACCTGAGCGCTCCCGCCTGATTGACCGCTTCCACCAGAACAAACAGGCCCGCCACGAGCGGCAGGACGCTCCACGAGATGTGCTCGAGGATCCCGAGCGGGGCGGCGCGGTCGGCAGTTGCCACCAACGCAGTGACGGCGATGGCCGCTGCGAAGGTGGGGGCCCCGAGGTCGAGGTGAAGGGCGGAGGCGGCAATCAGCACCAGTCCAGCCCCCGCGATTCCCCAGGCCGCGAGTCTGCCTGCAGGCGAGAGGGGCTCCTCGATGACGCGGGTTTGGATCTTCCCGCGCAAATCCTCCGCGGTGCAAAGCCGCAGGACCGCGAATGTCGTGAAGACCGAGACCGCCGAGGCGAGCCCGAAAGAGCGGAGCCAGGCTCCGAGCGGCGGCAGATTCGCGCCGTAGACCACGAGATTAGCCGGATTCGAAATGGGAAGAACGAAGCTGGCCGCATTCGCGATGAAAGCGCAGACCAACAGGCAGGGCAGCGGCTTGGCTTTGGTTTTCCGGACCGCAGCGAGCACCGCCGGCGTGAGGACGACCGCAGTTGCGTCGTTCGACAGAAAAATCGTCACGACCGTGCCGACTCCGTAAACAATCGCGAACAGGCGCGTCGCGGAGCCTTTCGCGTGCCGCACTGCGGCCACCGCCAGCCAGTCGAAGAAACCCTCCCGGCGCGCCAGTTCGGCCAGCAGCATCATGCCGGTCAGGAACAGATAGA
>CAZXCO010000210.1:0-6063 GCA_964639095.1 uncultured Solibacteraceae bacterium | reverse complement strand
ACGGGCGTTGTTGCAATCCCCGCGGCTTACTATCCGGATCAGAGCGGTATGGACGGAGGAGGGGTGCGCAGTTTGAAAGAACGGCGATATCTCATGATCGAGGGCACAGACAAAGGTGCGGTCCCACCTTGGCAGCCTACCGATGTCGAGTTCAAAGATGAGTCAACGGGAGTGATCGAGGAGTTCCACATCGAGGGACTCGAGGTCATCCGCTCGGCGCGCCTCAAGCTGCCAATTGTCGAACCTTAGAAGCGCCGATCAGCCCGTTACAAAGTTTCGGTAGGGTACCCGTGATCGAAATCTTTTCGTCGTGCCCAAAGTACCCAACAATGCCCTTCTGCCCCCTCATTTCCCCTGATTAGCGCTACCATTTGCGCTACCCTCGGGCTGGTTCAGAACGGTTGACTCCTTGTATTTCTCGATAACTTACTGATTTTATTGGTGCGGATGAGAGGACTTGAACCTCCACTGAGTTGCCCCAACTAGAACCTGAATCTAGCGCGTCTGCCAGTTCCGCCACATCCGCACGAAGGAGTGGGTTAATCCCCTATCTTCCCAACGATCCTTCCGGAAGTCAAATCGGAATTTGTCAGTCGCGGCGTTTCAGCGTCGGACGATCGTCCGCATCCGGCTTCGGAGCTTTTTCGTCTCCGTTCGCGTCGATCTGCCCGTTCGGGTTCCGGCGCAGAGTCGGCCGGCCCGAATCCTTCGACTCATCGACCTTGCGGCGATTGTGCATGGCAAGCACGCGGGCCTTCACGTCGTTGAATTCGCTCGTGCTGATCACGTACTCGGGTTTCGCCTTCAGCAGTTCCTGAATGTTCTTCTGGGCTTCCTTGATGCGATCCTCCGTCGGAGGATGCGTGGAGAATACCTTCGAGATCGTTCCGGGCTTCCGCTTCTCCTGCGACTGCACCTTCTCGAAGAAATCCACGAAACAGGTCGGATCGTAGCCGGCTTTATACATGTACTCCAGACCGAGCATGTCCGCCTCTTTTTCGAAGCCGCGCGAGAATGTCAGGAACCCCATCGGGATCGCCAGACCCACGCCCTGCTGAATGGCGTAACCCGTCCATCCGCCGAGAAAGATCAGCGGAATAGTTCCGTAATTCACCAGCTCTCCCCGGCTCGCCTGCCGTGTGCCGTGCCGGGCCGCGACATGCGCGATTTCATGCGCCATCACGCCCGCCATTTCGGCTTCGTTGTCGGCATTCATCAGGATGCCCGTATTCACGAAGAAAAATCCGCCGGGCAGAGCGAACGCGTTGATTTCGTCCGAGTCGATGACCTTGATCGTGAACGGAACCTTCGCGTCCGAGTTGCGGACCAGATTCTGACCGATCCGGTTCACGTACTCGGCGATGATCGGATCGTCAACAATCTTGGCCTGCCGTTCGACTTCCTGCGCCATCTGTTTGCCGAGGGCGATTTCCTTCTCGATGGAGTAGAAGTTGAGGCCTTTGCCGACATCCCGGTTCCCGATCTCATCCGGATCCTTCTTCTTGTCTTTTGCAAGTGCGGAGGGGACAAAAACAACCGGGGCAAGGAGGGCAAACAACGCAAGCGCCGCCGTATGCCGTCTGGCCGCGGATTGCGAAAGGAGTTTCATCGGCGCGTCTCCTGCTTCGAGTATAAACCCTGCCGGGAGGAAGGATGTATGTGTACTTGTACGCGATTTCCGCCGCCGCGGTTTCACACCGGGCCGTTAGACCCGGACGCAGACTTTACCGAAGTGAGCGCCGCTTTCAATGTGACCCAGAGCTTCCCGCAACTCCGCGGACCCGAAGACCCGGTCGACGACCGGCCGGATCCCGGCGAGCGCGATCGCGCGGTTCATCTCTTCGAACATCTCCCGCGAGCCGACGTAAATCCCTTGTAACCTCGCCGACTTCAACATCATGAGGCGCGGGTCGAACTCCCCCCGTCCGGCGAGGACCCCGATCAGCGCGATATGGCCGCCCCGTCTGACCGCTTTGCTCGAAAGAGGCAGAGTGCCCGCCCCACCCACTTCGACCACATGGTCCACGCCGATGCCGTCTGTGAGCCGCCGCACGGGTTTGTCCCATTCCGGTGTGGTTTTGTAGTTTACCGTCGCGTCCGCGCCCATGCTCCGCAGCCGCTCGATTTTGCCGTCGCTGCTCGATGTCACGATCACCCGCGCGCCCGCCATCTTCGCGAACTGCAGCGCGAACAGGGAAACGCCCCCTGTGCCCATAAGCAGCACCGATTCCCCCGGTTTGATACGGCCGGAGCGGAACAGCGCGTTCCAGGCGGTGACCGCCGCGCAGGGCAGGGCAGCGGCTTCCTCGAACGACAGGTGGGCCGGGAAGTGAACCAGGCCATCGGCTTTCAGGCAGACCTGTTCCGCCATCATGCCGTCAATCGCACCCCCGAGCGCCGAATTGGCCTGCGCGTCATCCGGTGCGGGACCTTCCAGCCAGGTCTGCATGAAGGTTGCGGCCACCCGGTCGCCGGGCTTCACGCGGGTCACGCCAGGCCCGACCGCCACGACTTCTCCCGCGCCGTCGGAAAGCGGAATCAGCGGCGCTTTGACATTGCTCCCGTAGGCGCCCCGCATTACGGCCAGGTCGCGATAATTCAGCGAGCACGCGCGCACCCGCACGAGGGCCTCGCCCGGTCCCGGAGCGGGATCTGGAAGTTCCACAATTTTAAGGTTTTCCGCTCCGAAACCGGCCGTAAATTGCC
The DNA here is from genome assembly GCA_964639095.1 of uncultured Solibacteraceae bacterium. GTDB lineage: Bacteria > Acidobacteriota > Terriglobia > Bryobacterales > Bryobacteraceae > BOG-234. The sequence continues at coordinate 3,357 of CAZXCO010000210.1, read as the reverse complement.
ATGCCTTCACAATGCTCTCCTGAAGGGCCTTGCCCTTACCGAATGATATACTTTGAAATCGAACGCCTCTGTCCGGACATTCACCATGCCACTGAAGCCGATTGCCGCCAACACGAGCGGAGAAAAGAAGATTTACCTTCTGAAGCCCCGCGGATTCTGCGCCGGCGTCGTGCGCGCCATCGACGTGGTGAAGATCGCGCTGAACCTCTACGGCCCTCCGGTTTACGTCCGCAAGGAAATTGTGCACAACAAACACGTCGTGGATGAGTTGCGCGACCTGGGCGCCGTGTTCGTCGAGGAATTGGAAGAAGTGCCCTCGGGCGGCCGCGCCATTTTCAGCGCGCATGGCGTCTCGCCTGAGGTTCGGGCGCAGGGCAAGGCGCGTGATCTGGCGATTATCGACGCCACGTGCCCCCTGGTTACGAAAGTCCATCTGGAAGCCGTCAAGTTCGCGCGCGAGGGCTACACCATCATTCTCATCGGGCACAAGAATCACGATGAGGTGATCGGCACGCTGGGAGAAGCGCCGGCGAAGATGAGTCTGGTGGAATCGGTGGCCGATGTGGATGCCCTGAACATCCCCGATCCCGAGCATGTGGCCTATCTCACCCAGACCACCCTGAGCCTCGATGAAACCAAAGACATTGTGGCGCGTCTGCAGGAAAGATTCCCGATGATTCGTGGCCCGAAATCCCAGGATATCTGCTACGCCACGGAAAACCGCCAGATGGCGGTCAAAGGCGTCTCCAGGTTCTGCGACCTGCTTCTGGTCGTCGGCTCCGATAACAGCTCGAATTCCAAGCGGCTGGTGGAGGTGGGCGAGAACTACGGCGTTCAGGCATATCTGGTGAACGACTGGAACGCTGTGCAGCCGTCCTGGCTCGAAGGGATTACCAACATCGGCGTGACGGCGGGCGCTTCCGCTCCGGAACACCTGGTCGCGGAGATCGTCTCAGCCCTCCGGGAACAGGGATTTCAGCGGCTGGAAGAGGTGGAAATGGTCGAAGAAGACGTGCGTTTTTCCCTGCCGCCTGAGCTTGCCGCTGCGTCTTCGCAGCTTTACGGCATCATGCCGCCGACGCGGTAGTTCAATGATGCTGCTTGCGCAATGACCCCAACGCTCCACGTCAACCCTGCACTCCTCGCTGCGTCACAGGAAAAGATCGAACGTGCGGCCGGGCATTTGCTCTCCCTGCAGCACCATGACGGCTACTGGTGCGCGCTTCTCACGGCCGATACGACGCTTGAATCGGACTACATTCTCCTGCAGCTCTGGATGTATCCGCCCGCGGAGGAAGGTCCGAACGCCGGCGTCTGGAGTCCGCCCGACCGGGGCCGGATCGCGCGTGCTGTCGAGCGCATTCTTTCGAAGCAGTTGCCCGATGGCGGTTTCAACATCTACGTCAAAGGCCCGAGCGAGATCAGCGCCAGCGTCAAAGCGTATTTCGCGTTGAAACTGGCGGGCGTTCCGGTCGACGACGAACGCATGGTCCGCTTGCGCGAGCGCATTCTCGCGCTCGGTGGCATTCAGGCCGCCAACAGCTACACGAAAGTCAATCTCAGCCTCTTCGATCTCTACCCGCGCGAAGGAACGCCCAGCATTCCGCCCGAGATCATGCTGCTGCCGGGCAAGCTGCTCTATCAGATGTCATCCTGGACGCGCGCCATCATCGTGGCGCTGGCGATCGTGCATGCCCACGACCCGAAGCGCCCCGTGCCGGCCGGATTCAATCTGGAAGAGATCTTCCTCCCCGGCAGAAGCACCAGTTTCGAAAGCAACGATTCCTGGCTGAGCTGGCGCCGGACTTTCGTCCATTCGGACAAGATCCTGAAGCTCTGGGAAAGCTACGGATTTGCGCGCATCCGCAAAGCGGCGATCCGCAAATGCGAGCACTGGATGCTCGAACGGATGAAGCATGCCGACGGTCTGGGCGCCATTTACCCGCCGATGCAGTATTCGATCATGGCGCTCGACGTTCTCGGTTATCCCGAGGACTCCCCCGTGCGTGTGGAGGCCATCCGCCAGTTCGAAAGTCTGATGGTCGACGACGGCACGACGCTTTTCTTCCAGCCCTGTTTTTCGCCGGTCTGGGATACTGCCATCGCATCCTACGCGCTCGGCGAAGCCGGTTACGGCAGCGCGCCCGCTCTGACGCGGGCAGGGGACTGGCTGCTCGCGCGCGAGATCCGCCGCAACGGGGACTGGTCCGTCAAGCGCTCGTGGATCGAGCCATCCGGATGGGCCTTCGAGTTCAAGAACGACTGGTATCCCGATATCGACGACACCGCCATGGTGATGCTGGCTTTCCCGCACATCAAGGCTTCGAACGCCACGGGGCAGGCGGCCACCCGCAAGCGCGCCCTCGAGTGGCTTCTCGCAATGCAATCGAAAGATGGCGGATGGGCGGCTTTCGATGTCGATAACAACTGGGAGATTCTGACGCACGTCCCGTTTGCCGACCACAATGCGATGCTCGATCCCACGTGCGCCGACATTACCGGCCGTACCCTCGAAGCGCTGGCCGCCAACGGCTTCGACCGGAATCACAGCTCCTGCCGCCGCGCGATCGATTATCTGATCCGCAGCCAGTTGCCGGACGGAAGCTGGTATGGGCGATGGGGCGTGGCTTATATCTACGGCACCTGTTTCGCGCTCCGCGGCCTGCGGGCCATGGGGGAAGACGATCACGAACCCCATATCCAGCGCGCCAACGAATGGCTGCGCTCCATTCAGAACCCCGACGGCGGCTGGGGCGAAAGCTGCGCCAGCTATGACAACGACACGTATGTTCCGGCGGAAAGCACGCCGTCGCAGACCGCCTGGGCGCTGATGGGCCTTATGGCCGGCCGCGACACGTACAGCTCGAGCGTCCAGCACGGCATCGAATATCTGATCGAGACGCAGTCTGCCGACGGAACCTGGCAGGAAGAACTCGCCACCGGAACGGGCTTCCCGAAGGTCTTCTATCTCAACTATCACTACTACCGGCTGTACTTCCCGCTGCTGGCTCTCGCGACCTTTCTCAAGTTGCAGTAGCGCTGTCCCGTACGACCGGTCTCCGTGTTAGAATCGCCGCAATCAGGAGATCGTCATGCGGATTTTCATTCCCTTCGTCGGGCTCGGTGCGGTTTTACTTTATCTGGCCTGCTGGCCGGGCGTGGCGCAGACGCCGCCCCCTGAAGCTGCGGCCGGCACCCTCCAGTCGGTAGGCACGATGAAAGAGCTGATGCTCGACATCATCTATCCGACTTCCGACGAGATCTTCTACGTCAGTCGCGATGAAAAGAAGACCGAAAAGGACTGGGCCGATCTTCGCCACAATGCGCTCATCCTTGCCGAATCGGCGAATCTCCTGA
>CAZXCO010000209.1:0-3733 GCA_964639095.1 uncultured Solibacteraceae bacterium | reverse complement strand
CAGAATCGCTTCGCACGCGCGCCGAGGCTTTCGGTTTTGCGGACCAGATCGGCCAGATCCTGATCCCTGAAGAAGAAGTTGTCGAACTGCGGAACGGCAAGAAAGTCACGAGCAAGCGGCTGCTGTATCCAGGTTACGTCGTGGTCCAGATGGAAATGAACGACGAACTGTGGCACCGCGTGAAGGACACGCCGCGGGTCACCGGGTTCGTGGGTGGCGGGCAGACGCCGGTGCCTTTGAGCGCCGATGAAATCAATAAGATGCTCTACCGCCAGACGACGGCGGCGGAGCGCCCGCGCCCGAAGATGACGTTCGAGAAGGGCGAATCGGTCCGCATCATCGACGGGCCGTTTGCGAACTTCCAGGGCAAGGTGGACGAGATCAATCCCGAGCGCAGCACGCTTCGGGTGCTGGTTACGATTTTCGGGCGCGCGACGCCGGTGGAACTGGACTTCCTGCAGGTCGAAAAGATCGCGTAGTCCGGCAATATAGAGATTTCCGCGCCTGCCGCCCGGCACACCGGGCTGGCGTTTGCGCGGCAGGGGTAAGAGGAAGGTTTTTGTAATGGCGAAGAAGATAACTGGTTCAGTGAAGCTGCAGATTCCGGCGGGCAAGGCGACTCCGGCGCCGCCGGTCGGCACGGCGCTCGGTCCGCAGGGCGTCAATATCATGGAGTTCTGCAAGGCGTTCAACGCGAAGACGTCGGGCAAGGATCAGGAGGGCCTGATCATCCCGGTGGTGATCACGATTTACTCGGACCGCTCGTTCACGTTCATTACGAAGACGCCGCCGGTGCCGGTGCTGATCAAGCGCGCCGTATCGATTGCGAAAGGCTCCGCGGAACCGCACAAGTCGAAGGTCGGCAAGATCACCGAAGCGCAGGTCGAAGAGATCGCGAAGATCAAAATGCCGGACCTGAATTGCTTCGATGTGGAAGCCGCGATCCGCAGCGTCAAGGGCACTGCGCGATCGATGGGCGTCGACGTCGTCTAGCGCCGCGCACGGAAAGTCAACAGACCGCGGGTCGTAGCATGGAAGCAGCTTGCCTCGACCGAAAGCCCTGACGGAAAAACAGCTCCATCTCATCGCCAAAGCGCTGGCGGACCCGCGCCGCTACGAAATCCTGAAAGAGATCGGCAGCCGGAAGGGCGTCCTCGCCTGCTCGGATGCGCGCGAATGCCAGCCGGTCAGCGCGGCGACGTTTTCCCATCACATCAAGGAACTGGAAGCGGCCGGGCTGATTTGCATCGTGCGAAAAGGCAAGTTCGCCGATCTCGTCCTCCAGCCCGAAGTCCTCGAGAGTTATCTGGAACACCTCCGGAAAATTCAGGGCGAAGACTGAATCCTCCCCGAAAAGCTCCTCATCAATTAGACGGTCATCAAACTATCGAACCGGAGACGAGAGATGAGCAAACTGAAGAATAAAGTGGCCGTGGTTACCGGCGCGTCCAAGGGGATCGGCGCGGGACTCGCGAAAGGGCTTGCGGCTGAGGGCGCATCGGTGGTGGTAAATTACGCCTCGGGCAGGGAAGGCGCCGAACGTGTCGTGGCCGACATCGTGAAGGACGGCGGCGAGGCCGTTGCAGTGCAGGGCGACGTCTCGAAAGCGGGCGATGTGAAGCGCCTCTTCGCGGAGACGAAGAAGGCCTTCGGTGGACTGGACGTGCTGGTGAACAATGCGGGCGTTTATCAGTTCGCCCCGCTTGATGACATCACCGAAGACCAGTTTCACCGGATGTTCAACACCAACGTGCTGGGGCTGATGCTCGCCACGCAGGAGGCCGTGAAGGCATTCGGCCCGGAGGGCGGAAGCGTCATCAACATCGGCTCGACAGCGAGCGCTGTCACGCCGCCCGCATCGGCCGTATATACAGCCACCAAGGGTGCGGTGGACGCGGTGACGCGGGTGCTGGCGAAAGAGCTGGGGCCGAAAAAGATCCGCGTGAATTCGATCAACCCCGGCATGGTGGAAACGGAGGGAACGCATTCCATCGGAGTCATCGGCAGCGCCATGCAGACGCAGTTCGAAGCGCAAACGCCGCTGGGGAGAATCGGCCAGCCGTCGGACATCGCGCCGCTTGCGGTATTTCTGGCGTCCGCGGACTCGGGGTGGCTGACGGGGGAAATCCTGCTGGCGTCCGGCGGTCTGCGATAAGCGAAGTCCGCGTGAAGGAGCCACGCTACACTCGTTTTCATGCGTGTGCTCCCTCTGGTTGCGGCCGGGTTTGCGGCTGCTCTGCTGTGCGCTGGGCAGACGCCGGCGGCGGCGCCCTCCGGCGTGCCCGCCGAGCCCGGCCTCTATGCTGTGTTTGAGACTTCGATGGGCGACATCGCTGCGCGTTTGTTTGAGGACAAGACGCCCGCTACCGTGAAGAATTTCGTCGCGCTGGTCAACGGGACCAAAGCCACTCTCGACCGGAAGGGCGAGCTGGTGAAGCGCCGGTACTATGACGGGCTGACGTTTCATCGCGTCATCAAAGGCTTCATGATTCAGACCGGCGACGTACATGCGACCGGAACGAGCGCCTGCGGAATCCCCAATCAGCGCGACGAGATCGATCCATCGCTGAATTTCAAGGAGCCGGGACGGCTGGCGATGGCGAACACGGGAAGGCCGAACACAGGCGCCTGCCAGATCTTCATCACGGTCGGAAACGCCGACTACCTCACCGGCATGTTTACGATTTTCGGTCAGGTGGTTTCCGGGCAGGACGTGGCCGATCGGATTTCTCAGGTTCCGACCGGGCGCCGGGACAAGCCGATTACGCCAGTGACGATTCGGAAAGTCACGATCCGGCGGCAGAAGTAAGCGAAGCGGAAAGCCGCCGCCGGGTTGAAATTCAAAGGCTCATCCAACCGTCGATCAGCAACTCTGCCCCGACCGTAAACGCCGCCTCATCCGAGGCGAGAAACACGACGGCATTCGCGATCTCACCTGGCTGTCCGAACCTTCCAGGGGAATCTGCTTGACGAACGCAGTCCGCGCCTCCTCGGATGTCGATACGGAGCCTTCACGTTCGTGTTGAACGACCGGTCGAACGCCGCCGCGTCCCATTGGCCGAGCGCCTTTCGGATTTCCTCGGCAGCTTTCCGCTGATCCGCATCTCCCGCGTCGGCCTCGATGGCGATTACATCACCCAATTCCCTGCGAGCCGCATCCAAACCTGCCTGGCGAGCCGTTTCGAGTCCGATGCCGCTGGTTCCGCTTGTATACAAAGAAGAGATCGGTGGATAGCGAAGGTGCGGGGTGCGATGCGGTTGGAGCCCGCAGACTAGTGCGTCATGGAGTAGATCAGATAGTTGACGCCGTAACGGTAGGCGAGCGCCGTCATGTGCTCGGGGTATTCCGGGGCGTCGGCGTATTCCCAGGCGTCGCCGATATCGGTGTTGTAATTGACGGCGACGATCATGCGATTCTTGTCGTCGTACATCGCGCGCCATGCGGGTTTGGTGCCGAAGGGTTGTTGCACGACGACCGTTCCGCCGGGTCCGCGGCGCAAGTGGCGGGTTCCGGGAATGAACGAAAGATCCTTCTCCTGGATGTCGTAGAGGACGTGCATGACGGAATCGCTCTCCATAATGTCCGAAATGGGCTTGTTCGGAAAGACCTGTTGCATGGTTTCCTTGAAGACTTCCCACTCTTCGGGATCAGGTCCCCAGAAGTCGTCGACGACGAGGAAGCCCCCGCGCAGCAGGTACTCGCGCAGGCGGGCGATTTCGGTGCTGCTCAGGC
>CAZXCO010000208.1:0-1938 GCA_964639095.1 uncultured Solibacteraceae bacterium | reverse complement strand
CAGCAGTGGGTTCCCGATAATAAGGCGCAGCACCTTTTGGTGGAGTTGGACCTTCTTGATCCATGCGCCATGGTTCAGCAAGGCGAACAAGATGAAGCCGCTGGGGCCCACGTGAGATTCGACCTCCGCCTTGTACGAGTCCCAGCTTTCAAACTTGGCAGGAAGGTCGTCGATCGGCAGCGGCTTTTCACCGACGTCGGCAAGTAATGCCCTTACCAGTTCATCGAAGCTTTTCTTGCTGTCGAACCGGATACGAACACCCTGAAAGGGAATTTCTTGCGGACGCGTCGTTGTCATCGTGATTCTCCCGAGGTGACGGCGCAGTGCCCATCCACTTCGCCCGCGATGGAATTACGGGGAGCGCCACGTTCTTCGAGATGAGCCACCGGTGTACGATCAATCAACAGGCGAAGGAGTTCCGGACGGCTATAGATGCCACGCGAATCCATCTTTGCCTTACGCTTGTCGATCAGGACGAAATCAAGGTCAGCAATCACCTCGCCTTCGCCGGTGCGCAGAGGTTCCCCCATCAATTCGCCTTGCGGCGAGACAATCGCGGTAAAGCAGCCGCTAGAGATCGGGCCGATGGGGCAGCCGGTGTCCTGCATGATCTGAGCCTGCTGATCGGCATTCAGCCAAGCGGTGGCATTGACGACAAAACAACCGGACTCCAGCGCATGTTGGCGGATGTTGACCTGGGTCTGTTCGGAGAAAAGGTCGCCCCCGAAGGATCCGGGGTACATTGCAGAGTGGATCTGCTCACCACCCGCCATCAACGCATAGCGGGCCAGAGGGTTGTAATGTTCCCAGCATGCCAGTTGACCGATACGGCCAACTGCACTGTCAACGACTTGTAGCCCGGAGCCGTCGCCCTGGCCCCAGATCATGCGCTCATGGTAGGTGGGGGAAATTTTACGGCGGCGCTGAATCAAGGAGCCATCCGCATCGAACAGCAACTGGGTGTTATAGATCGTTCCGCAGTCGCGCTCATTCACGCCAATGGAGACCACCATTCCAGCTTGCCTGCAAGCTTCACCGATAGCGTGAGTGGCGGCCGAGGGGACGATCACTGCTTGGTCAAGTAACCGGAGGAATTCCGTATTCACCTCGAAAGGCCGCTGCACAAAGGAGAAGTACGGGTAGTAAGGCACCACCGTTTCGGGAAACGTGGCGAAGAGGACGCCTTGGCGGCCAAGTTCGATAATCTTCTGCACAACCTTGTCCACAGTGCCTTCCCGGCTGTAAAGTACAGGACTGATTTGTACGGCTGCAGCTTTTACGATATTCATTTCGACTCCTTTGACGGAGGGCTTTCCATTACTCCCGGTGCCATCCTCTAGTGCCATTAAGCCAGAAGCTTAGGAAGGAATCCATTGGACGATGGTATCGGGCGTGTTCGGGCTGGCTCTCAGGCTCGACCCGCAGAATACGCAGATCCGTCCCACCCATCGAGCGATACTTTCGTCCAATAGATTTGCCGTCCTGCGTCGGTCTTAATCAAAGCTGTGTATTTGGATTCGTTAGTCAGACGTGAAGAGGAGGAGCAACATGGGAGGCCCTATTGAACGGGAAGTGATTGGCGAGAGCCCCCGATTGAGAGCTGTTCTCGATCAAGTGAGCCTGGTCGCGCCTTCCACTTGCGCGGTCTTGATTCAGGGTGAGACAGGCACTGGAAAAGAATTGATAGCGCGAGCGGTCCACAGCCGCAGCAACCGTGCGGCTGGCCCATTCGTCACGGTAAATTGCGCTGCCATTCCAGCGGCGCTACTGGAAAGCGAGCTGTTCGGCCACGAACGCGGCGCCTTCACCGGGGCGTTTTCGGCACGGGTGGGCCGACTTCAAATGGCTCACCGGGGAACTCTGTTTCTGGATGAAATCGGCGACTTGCCGATTGAATTACAGCCCAAGCTATTACGGGCACTACAGGAGCAGGAGTTC
>CAZXCO010000207.1:0-1792 GCA_964639095.1 uncultured Solibacteraceae bacterium | reverse complement strand
ACCCAGCACCATAGCGGCGCTCGATCGCTGGTACCAGACCGCCTGCGTGGGCGACCAGAGAGTCGCCTTTTCGCCTTCAACGCTCGCAACTGCGCAGGAACTGCCGAGCGACCCGTGCATTTGATAGGGATGGTAGTAGGTTGCGCTGAGCACGGCCGCTGCGCCGCGCAGTTTCTCATCCACGTCGCCGGAATCGACGAGCAGCGTTTCGCGCGAGGGTTTCAGAGTCCGGAGATATTCCGGAAAGCCGGCCTGCGAGGGCAGCGGTGGGCCGCCTTTGCTCCAGGTCACTTTCAGCCGGCGGGCTGCCTGTATGGCCTGCCAGGGCTTCTCCGCCACGACGCCGACGAAGCTTTTCTTTACGACGACCTTCACCAGTCCGGGCATGCCTTTAACGGAATTTTCATCGACGCTGACGACGCTCGCTCCGATGACAGGCGGCCGGACGACCTGCCCGTGCAGCATGCCGGGCACGCGCACGTTGTGCACAAACTCGAACTGGCCGGTCATGATCGCGGGCAGATCGGGCCGTTGTACCGGTTTGCCGAGGACGGTCCACTCGCGCGGATCTTTCCGCTTCGCATTCGGATCAACCGCCAGATGGAATTTTTTGCCGCCAATCAGATCGCCGTATCCGGCCTTTTTTGCCGGATCTCTTCTGGAATGGATGACGCCGTCGACCGCGACGAGTTCATCAACTGGAACGCCGAGGCGCGTGGAGGCCAGCCTGAGGAGCGTCTCCCGGGCGGTGGCTCCGGCCTGGGCCAGATTCCGGTGATTGAAATTCGTGGGGTGGGACTGGCTGCCGGAGGTGTGCGCCTGGTCCGGCGTGAGAGCCGTATCGCAATAGATGAGCCGGACGCGATTGAAGGCCACACAAAGCTCTTCGGCGACCAGTTGCGCCTGGGCGACCGAGATCCCCTGGCCGAGTTCCTCTTTTCCGCTGAAAGCGGTGACGCTGCCGTCGGCCGCGATTGCGATCCAGGAGTCCAGTTGATTCAGCGAGGGCGAACCCGGCGCCGGGCCGCCAAACTGAGCCAGGCCGGACCGGGCCCCCGCGCTGAATCCGACGATCAGCGCTCCCGAAGTTTTCAGAAAATCCCGGCGCGAAAATCCCTCGCGATCGAGCGCCGCCCCGGCGGGCGCGGTCATCATGCCTTCACCGCCTTTGCATAGCGCTTGATGGCAGCCAGCATGCGAACATGCGTGAAGCAGCGGCACAGCACGCCCGACATCGCCTGCTGGATCTGCTCTTCGGTGGCATTCGGATTCTTGTCCAGAAATGCTTTCGCGGTCATGATAATGCCGCTCACGCAGAATCCGCACTGCGCTGCCTGTTCATCGATGAATGCCTGCTGGATCGCGTGCGGCTTGCCGATGGAGCCGAGGCCTTCGAGCGTTGTCACTTCCGTGTTCTCCACGCTCCTGACCGGGGTGATGCAGGAACGAATGGCGTTGCCTCTGACGATGACCGTGCAGGCTCCGCACTGGCCCAGGCCGCAGCCGAATTTCGGCCCGCGCAGTTCGAGTTCGTCGCTCAGGGCGTAGAGCAGAGGCGTGGACGGGTCGAGATCGAGAGAGTGTGTATGACCGTTCACCTTCAGAGTGATTGTGCTCATCGCGCCTCCTTATTTCGGGCCGCCAACACGACCATGATACCTGCGTGGGGCCGGCCGTTTCCTGTGCTATAAAGGGTGCAATTGAATATCGCCGTCACGTTCCGCCCATAAAACATTGTGTGGTCAACCCTGCGGACTTCCTTCCTTCTCATGGCATTTGGCTACGCCGGAAC
>CAZXCO010000206.1:0-4716 GCA_964639095.1 uncultured Solibacteraceae bacterium | reverse complement strand
TCCCCTCGGGCGCACCGTCGAGGATCTGCCGGTAGCGCTTTTCGCGCACGGCGGCCTCGCGCAGCGAACCCCAGATGCGCGAACTGCCGACGCAAAGAAGCACTCCCTCGCCGAGAAAGACAGCGCACCGAACGAACGTGCTGGAGGCCGGAAAGCCATGTCGCGCGAGATCGAAAACCGACCAGAAGACCAGCACAGCCGTGGCCGCCAGGCCAGGACCTTCGCCGGCCCAGAGGACGGCGGCGATTACCGCCGCAAGCGCAGGCAGAAAGGGGTGGACCTGAGAGTAATGGTCGAGCACCAGATCCACAACGATCGCGAGCAGCGAGACGGCCGCCGCGAACGAGAAGCGGAGCCAAGTGCGATCATGAAACCCGACGCTCCCAGGAGTGTGTACTGGAACTCTCAATGAATGTTAACTTTAACATATGATACCGTACTTCCCAGTACGAATAACAAGAGAAACTCCAGTTTCTACTACAGATGAGTTTCTACATACTCCTCCGGCCGGAGGGCTCTTTATGAGTCGGCGGAGGGAGGAATCAGGCGTGGACGCCCTGGTCTGCCTTGTGAATCATGGGTGGCCGGGCATCCCTTCCCACTGAAAACACGAGGCCGGCGAAAACGACAACCACCGCCCCGATGACATTGAACCAGAGATAGGCGATGTGGGTGAAGACGCCGCAGACGATGATCACCGCCTCGCCGGTCAGCATCGCCCAGAACGCCGCGGAACCGCCGACGCGCTTGAAGAAGAAGGCAAGCACGAAGACCCCCAGCAGCACGGGATAGAAATAAGACCCCACCTGGTTGACCGCCTCGACCAGCGAGCCGAGGTTTTTCGCGTACTGAGCGAAGATTACGGCCCAGCTTCCCCAGATGGCGGTACAGATTCGCGAGACCATCAGGTAGTGCCGGTCACTTTCGTCCGGACGCCACAGGCGGCGGTAAAGATCCATGACGCTCACCGCTGCCAGCGAATTCAACTCGCCGGAACTGGAAGACATGGCAGCGTTGAGAATAACCGCAATCACGAGGCCGATCACGCCCGCCGGAAAATAGGTTGTCACGAACGAGAGGAAGATGTAGTTCGTGTCGTTGAATCCGGCCTGCCCCTGCGATTTTTCATAAAGTTTGATGCCCGCCTGCCGCGCGCCATCCACCTGGTGCTGGGCCTCCCGGTAGGCTTCGGTCGAAGCTCGAAGATTCGCGGCGTCGTCCTGCTTGCGGGCCTCATTCAGCCTCTCGGCCGCGAGTTCCCGCTTTTTCCAGGCGGTGTCGAACTGCCGCTGAACCTGGGAATAGCCGGGCTGCGAGCGGATCTGGCTCATCGCGGTCTTCTCAAACAGCATGGGCGGCTGAGCGAAGAGATAGAACACGAACACCATGGCGCCAACAAAGAGGATGAAAAACTGCATCGGCACCTTTGCCATGGCGTTGAACAGCATGCTCAGCTTGCTTTGCGCCACCGACTTGCCGGAGAGGTACCGCTGCACCTGAGACTGATCGCAGCCAAAATAACCCAGCATGAGGAAGGTGCCGCCCAGCAGTCCGCTCCACAGGTTGTAACGGTTATCCCAGTCGAGCTTCGTATCCACGGCGTTGAGTTTGCCCACGGAGCCGGCCAGATAGACGGCATCGCTGAAGCTGACTCCGTGCGGCATCAAGCCCACGACCGTGACCAGGGCCAGGATCAATCCGGCGAAGATGATCGACATCTGCAGTACATCGGTCCACGTTACGGCGGGGATTCCGCCGAGGGTCGTGTAGAGGACGCAGATGATGCCGATCAGCAGCGTGGTAACCCTGTCGTTCCAGCCGAAGATGACGCTCATGACGATAGCGGGCGCATACAGCGCCAGCCCGACAGCAGCGCCCCGCTGTACCAGGAAAACGATTCCGGCAAGCGCGCGCGTTTTGGCATCGAATCGCCGCTCGAGGTATTCGTAGGCCGTATACACGCCCGCTTTGTGGAAGATCGGCACGGCGGTGCAGGAGAGAATGACCATGGCGATCGGCAGCCCGAAATAAAACTGCACGAACCGCATCCCGTCGACGTAGGCCTGTCCGGTCGTCGCGATAAACGTGATGGCGCTGGCCTGAGTCGCCATGATGGAAAGGCCCATGGCATACCAGGGCATGGTTTTGCCGGCCAGGAGATAGTGGCTGGTGGTACTGCCGCCGCGACCGCGCCAGAGCCCGAAGCTGGGAATCGCGATGATGGTCGCGATCATTACAATCCAGTCGAGAGTGGTCATTGAGCAAAAGCCGTCATGCGAAATAGCGCGTAAACGCGTAGAAAAGTCCGATCAGAAAGGCCAGCCACGCGAGCACGAAGCCATAGACGCGGTTCCAGCTTCCCAGGAAGGGCGGCGGCTCGCTGTCATACGTCTCGGGCGGCAATCGGAGCTTCACTTGAATAAGCTTATGCTACGGTCATTGACGGCCAGGCGGGCTATTGAGATGCACCCGAATCCGGCGGAACTTCCTCGCGCCACATCCCGAGGGCTTTCTGAATCGGCCGGTCGGAAAAACTGAATAACACGGCCTCCTCACGGGCTTCGTGCTCGACCGGGACCCACGACGGAACCATGAAGATGTCGTGCGGCCCCCAGTCGAACGCCGCGCCGCCGATAACGCTCCTGCCGCGGCCTTCGGCGACGCAAAAGACGGTGGCGTCGGTGGAGCGATAGGCGGCCGTCCGGAAGCCGGCCGGGAGGAGGCGAAGCCACGCGTCGATAGTCGGCAACGTGGCCGCTTCGCCATAGTGAATTCGGAATCCATGGCAGGCATCGCCGGACCCGCTCCTGGCAAGCCTGTCGAGCGCCTCGCGCATTCGGGCATAGGGAAAACTGACGGCTGAATCCGCGTCCTCGCGCAGAACCGGTTGCGTGCCGCCGGGGTAGTGCTCCGCGAAACTGGCGTCGAGCATGTTGACCGTCGGGATATCGAGCCCGTCCATCCAGACGACCGGCTCGTCCGTGAGATTGCCATGATCGTGGTAAGTCCAGGACGGCGTCAGGATGAAGTCCCCCGGGTGCATTGTGATCTTTGTGCCGTCCACCGAGGTATAAGCGCCGTTTCCCTCAATGACGAACCGCAGGGCGGCGGCGACATGGCGATGGGTGGCCGTGACTTCCCCGGGGAGGACCAGTTGCAGCCCCGCGTAGAGGCTCTGGGTGATCTGCGGAAGCCCCTGAAGGCCGGGGTTCTGGATCATCAGGACGCGACGCTCTGCTTCCTCGGCGGTGATCAACTTTCCGGACTCCATCAGATACGGGCGCATCTCTTCATAGCGCCACAGCGCCGGAACGCATCCCGGGCGGGGCTGCGCGAGCACCAGATCGGCCAGTTGCTCCCAGAGCGGCGCCGCGCTCACCGCCTTCAGGCGGTGATAAAAGGCCTCCCGCTTCGCGTTCGTTTCCGGTCTGGAGAAAAATGCCGTCCCCGGATTCATTGCTCACACCGCCCGGACTTTTACTTCCATACTGCCAATTTTCTCGATCGTCGCGACGATGGTATCGCCGGGTACGATCGGACTCACGCCTTCCGGCGTGCCCGTGCTGATGATATCGCCGGGATAGAGCGTATAAAAGGAGGATGCCAGCTCGATCAACTCCGGGACGCCGAGAATCATGTACTTCGTGTTCGATTTCTGACGCACTTCCCCATTGACCGCGATGCCGAGGTCAAGCGCACCGGGCGCGGGAATTTCATCGGCCGTGACGAGCCAGGGCCCGAGCACGGTGTAGCTGTCGGGCGACTTGCGAAAACTGCGATCTTCCGTTCCACGGATGGTAATGTCGAGCCCGATCGCATATCCGGCAACGTAGTTCAGCGCGTCGGCCGCAGTGACATTGGCGGCCTTTTTCCCGATCACCAGAGCCAGTTCCACCTCGTGGTCATTGCGGCGATCGAGATGGCGCAACGCGACGCCTTCACCGGGCCCCACCAGCGAACTCGTGGCCTTCAGAAAGAGGCCGGCTCTTTGAATCGTAATCGTGTGCGCCTGCGTGTTCTGATGCAGTTGGGAATCGCTTTTGACCTCATCGAGATGCTTCTGATAATTCACCGGCGCGGCGATGATTTTGCCGGGGTTGGCGACCGGACTGAGCAGCTTCAGGCCTGCCAGCGGCAACCGCGGCGATTGGTCCGCGATGGCCCGCACGCGTTCCTTCACGGCATCCAGATTCGCCATCAGAACGTCGTTCTCCGGAAGGGGGTACCGGTAAGCCGGCAGGATATCGAGAGCCGCAGTCACGTCCCGCACGTGCGAGTTCTCCACCAGACCCAGATTTCCAGCATCAAACCGGCAAAGAATCATAGGTTGAACACCCTCTCGGCGTTGAATTGGTAAAGCTTCATCTTATCCGCGTCGGCGATCGGCAGGTTGTCCGTAACCGACACTTCTTCGGGCACGAACTGATAAGGATAATCCATTGCGTAGAGGACGCGGTCCACCCCCAGCACCGACTGCGCATAGAGAATGGGCGGCTCCCAGGCCATGCCGCTGGTGGTGACGAAGATGTTCTCGCGCATGTAGTCGCCGGGCTTCCGCTGGAGTTTCGGCAGACTGGAGTAGCGGTTTGCGCGCATCATCCGGTCGTGCATGAAGTCGATCCGGAAGAGCCAATAGGGGAGGCCCTCCCCCAGATGCCCGACAACGAGCCGCAGGCGCGGGAAACGGTCGAACACGCCGCTCACGATGATGCGCAG
>CAZXCO010000205.1:0-6499 GCA_964639095.1 uncultured Solibacteraceae bacterium | reverse complement strand
CCGCAGGTATTCGGAATGAGCCCAGACCAGTGGCATGGCGGAGCCGGTCGGCCCGCCATACCGCAGACCCATTTCCGGAAGGTCAACCTGATCCCAGATCTGTTCTGGCAGAAGATGATGGGGTCCGGCAAATCTTTCCATCGCCTGCACGAGCGGGCGGCAATCGCGACCGGCGGCGAGTTCGTAATGCGCGCGCTCGCCGGTGAGCAGCGGCCAGGGCCTTCCCTTCCCCCACTGGTCGTAAGCGCCGCCATCGGCGCGCTGTCCATACCCGTCATGGTTGTAGCGGCGCCAGCAGGGTCCGGCGGGGGTTTCGGTCCGCAGTTTCCTGTCGGCTTCCTGAAGGCTTCGCACAATCAGCGGATCTTCCGGCGCGAGAATTCCGTACCGCACCAGTTGCAGAAAGCCCGCATCCACGATTTCCGCGGCGGCAAATGAATTCTGCTGTCCCGACGGCTGGCTTGCGAGGGCCAGTCTGGCCCGGTCCACATCGCCACGAGAGGCGACGTCCCCCGGCCTCGCGGGATTCAGGCGAACGAAATATCCTTCTGAAGTCACGGTCCAGTCCTTCAAATGAACCAGCAGAAAATCGGCGTAGCTCTGGAGAAAGCCGGCCGTATCCGGCCGTCCCCTTTGCTCCTCGAAAGCAGCCGCACAGATGCATGCCGCGATGATGGCGGCGAGCGTCGAAGGAGAATAACCGCTGGTTTCTTCCCACCTCTCCTCACCGGTTACGGGACCGCTCAGAAGCAGGAAATTGATTGCACGTTGAACCATGATCCAGGGATCGAAGTGGGCAAGCAGCTTTTCCTGCTGAAGACGCCAGGCCAGTATGACCGGAAACGCCACTTCATCAAGCTGCGTGCCTTTGCGGAACGGACGCCCGTCAACCCAGAAGTTCTGGGGAAAGCCGCCATCTTCTTCCTGCCGCGCCGCCAGATAGATCAAAACCCGCACCGGTGCCTCGCGGTTCCCGGCTGCCAGCAGACCGAGAGCGCTCTGCACCATGTCGCGCGTCCAGACCAGGTGGTAGCCGCCTTTTCCGTTGTCGTCGCCGCGCACATCGCCCCACGGGATCGTGAGTGACGCGACAAAGGCCCCCTGAAACAGCTTGTCTTCGTGCGCCAGGAGGATGTTGTAGCTGGACCGGTAGAGAGCCCCGCCGTCGCACGTCGCTTCTTCGAGTGGCGCACGGTCCCGAACCGCATCCTGCCAGAGTTGGACGTAGCGGTGGCGCTGTGTGGGAAAGTCGCCGCCGAGGCTTTGCAGCAGCGTCGACGTTGCACTGGCCATGGTTTCGCCGAACCCGATGGCCAGCGTAAATTCCCGTTCCCGGCCAGGGCAGAGTTCGCCCGTGAGCGCCACGTTGCCGTTTTTTGCCTCGTCGAACTCACCGGTCATGCGGCCATTCGCCTTCAGATCGGTATAACCGTCGCTCCGCCCCACATACCCGCAGGAGAGTCTTGCAAACGGGCACGACGCCCCCGCAATCATCCAGCAGTTCTTCTTTTCCGCCGCAAGGAATTCCCTGCCGCTTACCTCGATCACATGGGCGTTGTTCCCTCTGCCGCCGCCCGCCAGATGCGGTGCGCACAAGAAATACACGTGAAGCTTTCCCAGAAGAGCTTCATCTCCCCGAAGTTCAACGCGCATCAGGATGGACGAACGCCGCGGGTCGGCAATGATTTCACGGACCAGGCATAATCGCTTTTCCCTGCCCTGGGAAACGATCCGATAGCCCTGCGCTGGTTCGATCCTCGTGACCTGGTGCTCCAGGTCGCGCTTCTCTTCGAGAAAGAGGCCTGCTCCATCGGTCAGAAGAAGCTGCGCGTCGCGAATCTGCGGCTGGTCAATGGTGGGATAGTAGATCTCCGTCAGGATGCCGCTCCATACCGTGAACCACACGCGGCTGGCGAGAGAAGCCGCCGTGCCGATTCCGTCTTTGGCGCCCGGAGACCATCGCGGCTCGACCCCAGGCGCCCCGAACGCGCTTTTCGTTCCCCGAAATCGTGGCAACGGTTACGCTTCCTCCGCCTCCTGACAGTGCGCCGGCGTCCGCCGTCCCGGGCTCCCCGTCCGGCGCAGGAACGCGCGGTTCCGCGGCATCAGACCACCTCGGGCATCAGACCACCTCGCGGATCTTGTCTTCGAGAACCGTTTTGATGATCTTCCACCGGTCTTTCTCGCCCCTGGCAAGCGCTTCGGCAAAATGCACCGTTTGCTCGCCCGTGATGTTGCCCGGCAGTGGCGGCTCGTTCGGGTCCACGACGGCCTCGACAATAGCGGGACCCGGATGAGCCAGTGCCTGCCGGAGGACGCTCGCGGCATCCTCGGGACGCTCAATCGTGAAGCCCGCCGCGCCGCAGCAGCGCGCAAAGCCCGCGAAATCGATGGGCTGCAGTTCGACGCCGTACTCCGGCTCGGCTTCCATGACGATCTGTTCCCACTTGATTTCGCCCAGAACGTTGTTCTTGATGACGATCACCTTGACGGGAAGGTTGTACTTCACAAGCGTGGCGACTTCACCCATGAGCATGGTCAGCCCGCCGTCGCCAATGATGCTGACCACCTGCCGTCCGGGCCATGCGATCGCGGCTCCGATGGCGTAGGGAAGACCGTTGGCCATCGTGGCCAGCAGACCGGACAGCGAAAATTTCATGTCGTCGCGCATGTCGATGTAACGGGCGGTCCAGGTGGCGATGGCGCCGCTGTCAGACGTGACGATCGCGTCGCTGTCGAGAAGCTTGTTCAGTTCGTAAGTCACGACCTGCGGCTTCATCGGCATGTCGGTGCGGGTGCCGCGCTCCTCCATCAACTGGTTCCACGCCTGAATTCTCTTTTGCGACTTTTCGAGAAAACTGCGGTTGGTCTTTCGCTGGATAAGCGGAATCAGAGCACGCAGAACCGAGCGGCAGTCCCCCACCAGCCCCACGTCCGCCGGATGCCGCAGGCCGATCCGCGTCGGATCGACATCGATCTGAACGCATTTCGCTTTGCCCGGCCGGGGCAGAAACTCCATGTAGGGGAAACTGGTTCCGGCCATGATGAATGTGTCGCACTCCTGCAGCGCATCCTGTGAGGGGGCGGTGCCCAGAAGTCCGATGCCGCCCGTCGAAAACGGGCTGCGATCCGGAATGACCGCCTTGCCCAGGAGGGCCTTGGCAACCGGAGCGGCCGCGAGTTCCGCCAGTTCGAGAACCTCCTGCCGCGCATCCAGGCACCCACGCCCGACCAGCATGGCAACTTTCGAGCCCGAGTTGATAATGTCCGCGGCCCGCTGCAGCGCAGCCGTGGTCTGCACCGGCCGGGAGTACGCATAGAGATCGCTGCTGTGATTCGGGATGTTGGCGGAAGACCGTACATTCTTCGATTCCGGCCAGTCCTGGATATCTTTCGGGATGAGGATGTGTGAAACGGTCCGCCGTGTGAGCGATGTCTTGATTGCCTCGTCGACCACGTTCACGACGTGCGAGGGCCCCATTACACGCTGGTTGTAGGCAGCGACGTCCATGAAGACCTTGTCGAGATCGACGTCCTGCTGGTAATAAGTGCCGATGAGGTCGTGGAACGTATGGCCCGTGATCGCGAGAACCGGCTGGCCGTCGCACTTGGCGTCGTAGAGGCCGTTGAGCAGGTGAATCCCACCCGGTCCCGAGGTGGCCAGACAGACTCCAAGTCTCCCGGTAAACTTCGCATAGCCGCATGCCGCGAAGGCCGCGGCCTCCTCATGGCGGACCTGAACGAAACGGATCCTGTCCTTGCGCGCGCGGAGCGAACCGAAAATTCCGTTCACGCCGTCGCCCGGGAGACCGAAGATCACTTCCACATTCCAGGCGATCAGGCGTTCAATCAGCAGATCTGCTACCGTGTTCGACATCGTAAATGGAAGCAGCAACTCAACGCCCAAAGGGCTGAAAAATGCCGGAGAAGAAGCGCCTCTGCTGGCAGCCTGTTTGCATACGCTATGAGAGGTTAAACATTTGCCGAAACGTATTGAGGACTACGCCATCATCGGGAATCGTGCAACGGCGGCGCTGGTCGGATCGGATGGCTCGATCGACTGGCTGGGATTTCCGCGATTCGATTCGCCGGCGTGTTTCGCGGCCCTGCTGGGAAGTCCGGACAACGGCCGCTGGCTGATTGCACCGCGCTCCGATCAGACGCGCGTGACGAGGCGCTATCGGGAAAACACGCTGATTCTTGAAACGGAGTTCCAGACGCCCGAGGGAACGGCAATCCTGACGGACTGCATGCGGCGCCGGCACGGTGCGGGAGACGTCATCCGGCTTGTACGTGGCATAAGCGGATGCGTCCCGATGCGGATGGAGCTGATCATCCGTTTCGGCTACGGCGAAATCGTTCCCTGGGTTGTGAGCCTGCCGGATGGCCGCCTGCGCGCGGTGGCCGGAGCCGATCAGTTGATCCTCCAGACGCCCGTTTCACACCATGGCGAAAACCTCAAGACAGTAGCGGAGTTTCTGATCCGTGAAGGCCAGGAAATGCCGTTCACGCTCACGTGGGACCAGTCGTTTCGTCCGTGGCCGGAATCGCCCGAAGCGGGACCGGCGATTGCCGCCGTCGAGCAGGATTGGAAGCAATGGTCCTCCCGCTGCACGATGACGGGCGATTACGCCCCGGCCGTGATGCGCTCGCTCATTACGCTGCGGGCGCTCGAAGATGTCGATACGGGCGGCATCGTGGCGGCTGCCACCACGTCGCTTCCGGAGATCGTCGGCGGCTCGCGAAACTGGGATTACCGCTATTGCTGGCTGCGGGATTCCACTTTCACGCTGTACGCGCTCATGGAATCCGGCTATCACGATGAGGCGCGGGCCTGGAGGGACTGGCTGATGCGTGCCATCGCCGGCTCTCCCGACAAGATGCGGATCATGTATGGTCTCGAGGGCGAGCGCCGGCTGGCGGAATTCGAACTCACGCACCTGCCGGGCTACATGAATTCCAGGCCCGTGCGCGCCGGCAACGCGGCGTCGGAGCAGTTGCAGCTCGATGTATTCGGCGAAGTGCTCGATTCGCTCTATCAGGCGCGCCGCTCCGGCCTGGTCGCAACAAACGACGTCTGGGATATGGAACTGGGACTCGCGCGCCACCTGGAATCGCTCTGGTGCGAGCCCGATGAAGGCATATGGGAGGTGCGGGGCGGACGCCGCCACTTTATCTGGTCGAAGGTTATGGCGTGGGTCGCCTTCGATCGCGTCGTGAGAACGATGGAGGAATTCGGCGCTTCCGGACCGCTGGAACGGATGCGCAGCGTCCGCCAGCAGGTACGCGAGGAGATCGAAACGAAGGGGTTCGATACCGGACTGAATTCGTTCGTTCAGTCGTTCGGATCGAAGGAGCTCGATGCGAGTCTGCTTTTGATCCCCGTGGTGGGGTTTCTCCGTCCCGATGACCCGCGCGTCCTGGGCACCGTTGCGCAGATCGAAAAGCATCTGATGCGCGACGGTTTCGTCGAGCGTTACAAGTCCGAAAGCTGTGTGGACGGACTGGCCGGCAGAGAAGGCGTGTTTCTGGCGTGCAGCTTCTGGCTGGCTGACAACTATATTCTTCAGGGACGGCAGGATGAAGCGCGGAACCTGTTTGAAAGACTGCTCGCGCTGCGCAACGATGTCGGTCTGCTGTCCGAAGAATACGACCCGGCGGGCAAACGGCTGGTCGGCAATTTTCCTCAGGCGTTTTCCCATGTGGCGCTGGTGAATACAGCCCTCAATCTGACGCGTCTGAGGAAGCCCGCGGAGCACAGAGGAACGTAGGTTGCTTTGAACCGGCTTCTTCCCGCAGTGCTGCTGTTTTGCTGGTGCGCGCAGGCGCAAATACGCGTCGCATCGCTGAATATCGCCAAAAAGCATGGCGCCGCCGAAGTGGCGAAAATCGCCGGGCAGCCCGATCTGCGGCGAGCCGACGTGCTGCTGCTTCAGGAAGTGGTCGACGGCCCGCAATACCACGTGGCCTCCGCGGTTGCTGCGGCCATCGGGTTCCGGGAATACTTCGCTCCGGCATTTCAACTGAACAGCCGGTTCATGGAGGGACTGGCTGTTCTGAGCCGCTGCCCCATTCGCGCTCCCGAGGTCATCCGGCTGCCGCGGAGCGATCTCCATTTCCACACAAGGGGCCGCATCGCTCTGGCCGTGACCCTGGCGTGCCCCGCGGGACCGCTGCGCGTGATCAATACGCAGCTCGATGACCGGATCAACAACGACGAAAAGCTGCGGCAGATCGCGGAACTGTGGAAGGGAACGGCGGGCTTCAATGGCCCCTCGCTCATCGGCGGCGACTTCAATACCGGAAACTTTCTCTGGCTGACTCACCTCATCCCCGTGCCGGGGCTCGAGAACGAGCGCGCGATGCTGAACCACACGATGACGGATCACGGCTTCCATACGCCTTTCGGCGCCGGACCACCCACCTTTCATCTCTTCGGCCTGAAACTGGACTGGATTTATTTGCGGGGCGCGACTGCTGTTGAATCGGGCGTGACGCC
>CAZXCO010000204.1:0-2653 GCA_964639095.1 uncultured Solibacteraceae bacterium | reverse complement strand
CTGGCGATCCGTCTGGTGCATCCTGAAGACCAACCCCTGATGATAAAGATGCTGGGCGGGGTCTTTTCCAGTGAAAGCGATATCACCGTCCGCTGCGTGCACAGGAACGGCCATGCACTCTGGCTGGAGCAGCGTACGATCGCTGTTCACGACGAGCAGGGACACCTGATCGCGATTGAGGGGATTGCGCGCGATGTGACGTCGCGCCGGCAACTCGAGGAGGAGCTTCGCCACGCGCAGAAAATGGACGCCATTGGACGTCTGGCCGGCGGCATTGCGCACGATTTCAACAATCTGCTCACGGTGATCAACGGATACTCCGAACTGCTCCTGAGCGAATTCAAGGAGCCGACGCCGGTGCAGGAACAGCTCACCGAGATCAAGAGAGCCGGCGAGCACGCGGCCGCGCTGACACGCCAGCTCCTCGCCTTCAGCCGGAAGCAGGTCCTGCAGCCCCGCGTGCTGAACGTGAACAAGATCGTCGAAAGCAACTCGAAGATCCTCCGCCGCATCATCGGCGCGGATATCGAACTGGTCACGAAGCTCGATCCGGCGCTGGGCGCGATCAAAGCCGACACAGGGCAGATCGAACAGATTCTCATGAACCTCCTGGTGAATTCCCGGGATGCAATGCCCAAAGGCGGCCGGGTCACAATCGAGACGCGCAACGTCGGCGAGGCCGACATCCCCTCGGACGGCGATTTCTCCGGAAGATGTGGACCGCACGTGACGCTTTCCGTATCCGACACCGGACTCGGAATGGACGCAGCGACTCAGGCCCGGATCTTCGAGCCCTTTTTTACGACAAAAGAGTCGGGCAGAGGAACGGGACTGGGCCTTTCCATTGTTTACGGAGTGGTCAAGCGGAGCAACGGGACCATTCAGGTCTTCAGCCAGCCGGGTGAAGGGACGACCTTCACGATTTACCTTCCTCGCGTGGAGGACGCTCAGACCGATCTGGAGAACGCGGCGGCCCTCGCGAGGACTCCATCCGGAGCGGAAACGATCCTGCTCGTGGAAGACAATCCTGTGGTGCGCCAGCTGATCTCGACCACTCTGGAACGGTCCGGCTACCGGGTACTCAGCGCCCGGAATGGGAAAGAGGCCCTGCGCGTCGTCGCGCAGGAGCGGCGCAAGCCGGGTTTGATCATCACTGACCTCGTGATGCCTGAAATGAGCGGCGCCGATCTCGTCGCCACGCTTCAGAAGGAAAACCCAGGCTTGAATATTCTCTACATCTCCGGTTATGCCGACGACACCGTCGTTCGCCGCGGACCGCTGGACCCCGGAATCCCGTTTCTGCAGAAACCGTTCACAGCGGGCGACCTGCTTGCACGGGTACGCCAGGCGATGGAGCAGAAGTCCCGCACCGCGGGCGCCGGAGCCCACACGCATTTGTTGTAGCGCCGGATGGCGTTGCTGTATCCTGAGCTTGATTCACTCAAGAGCGGTGGAGTTCGCGTAACGCCGTCATTGACGGCCAATGACTCCTGTCGGCGACATCGCCTCGGGAGAACTCCCTGTTCATCCTCTCCGGCGGTTCCCCGAATCGACTCAATGGAGGTCTGGAATTGTATCGGTACCTGATGGTGCTCGCTGGCGGAGCCGCCGGCTCATTGACGCGTTTTCTTGTCGGGAACGCCATCGTCGCCCGGCTTGGCGCGAAGTTTCCCTACGGCACGGCCATTATCAACATCACAGGCTCTTTCCTGATCGGATTTGCGATGACGTGGCTCACCGAGAGGTCCGAACTCAGCCCCAACTGGCGCCTGCTGCTGGTCGTCGGGTTTCTCGGCGGTTATACGACGTTCTCGAGCTACCAGTGGGAGACTCTGAGTCTTGTCCGCAATGGAGAGTGGTTCGCCGGCCTCGTCAATGCTCTGGGAAGCCTCGTCCTGGGATACTGCGCCGTATTCCTGGGCGCGATTCTGGCCGCCAGACGATTTTAGACACCGGCTGGCACCAGACCGGGGTACATGTAGTCGCGCGTGAGCGGCCGCTCCTTCTTTCGGCGCCTCTTCGCCATCAGGATCTGGTACAGACCCGTTTCGCCGCTCTCGAAGCTTAACGCCGACCCGGCAAGGTAAAGCAGCCAGGTCCGGTATGTCTTTTCATCCACATGCTTCCGGCATTCCTGGGCGTTCTGCTGGAGCCGCTCGACCCAGCGCCGGCATGTGAGAGCATAGTGCGGCCTGAGATTCTCGACGTCGAGGACCTCAAACCCGGCTTCTTCGGCCTCGCGAACCACCATTGGCAGAGTGGCCAGTTCGCCCCCCGGGAACACTTTCTTCTGAAGAAAAAGCGTCTCGGGACCGTCAGTCGAGTCCCCCGCGCGGATGATGCCGTGATTCAGAAACATGCCGCCGTCATCGAGCAGATTGAAAACCGTGCGGAAGTATTCACCCAGCCGTCGCCGGCCGACATGCTCGAACATTCCCACCGATGCGATCTTGTCGAATCGCCCCCCGAGCGTCCGGTAATCGCACTCCCGAAGCGTGATGCGGTCCTCCAGTTTCTTCTCGAGGATCGCTTTGGCCGCGAACAGGTCCTGCTGCAGGCTCAGAGTGCATCCCGTAGCGAGAGCGCGATACTTCTCGGCAGCGCGGATAATCAAGGCTCCCCAGCCGCAACCCACATCGAGGAAGCGTTCCTC
>CAZXCO010000203.1:0-3558 GCA_964639095.1 uncultured Solibacteraceae bacterium | reverse complement strand
TGCTGGGCATCCTTTACGAGAGTCTGATCCATCCGCTCACGATCATTTCCACGCTCCCCTCGGCCGGCGTGGGCGCGCTGATCGCTCTCGTGCTGTTCCGGACGGAGCTTTCCATTATCGCGATGATCGGCATCATTCTGCTGATCGGCATTGTGAAGAAGAACGCCATCATGATGATCGATTTCGCTCTGGCCGCGGAACGCAGCGGCATGAGCCCGCGGGACGCCATCTATCAGGCGTGTCTGCTGCGTTTCCGGCCCATTATGATGACCACATCCTGCGCGCTGCTCGGCGGCATGCCGATGGCGCTGGGGTATGGCATCGGGTCTGAATTGCGCCAGCCCCTTGGCATCGCCATCGTGGGCGGCCTTATCGTCAGCCAGATGCTGACACTATTTACAACTCCAGTGATTTATCTATATCTAGACCGCTTCAGCAAACGTTACAGCCGCAGGCAGCCATTCAGCAACCGGCCTGGACTTTTTGTCCCGGGTGGGGCTGCGGAGAGTGCCGATTGAGCAAGAGTTTCTGGAAAACAGCCACCCTGTCATTGACAGCCTGCGTCTGTATCTTCAGCACCGCCTGCACCGTGGGTCCGAAGTACGCGCGGCCGGCGGTGCCGCAGACGCCCACGGCATTTAAGGAATTCAAGGGCAGCGACGTGTGGAAGACTGCGACTCCGAGCGACGAACTGCTCAAGGGGCAGTGGTGGGAGATATTCAACGACCCCGAGCTGAACAAGCTCGAAGAGCAAGTCAATATCAACAACCAGAACGTCAAGCAGGCCGAAGCGCAGTTCCGCGAAGCGCGCGCGCTGGTGAATCTGAATCGTTCCGGCTATTACCCGAGTATCGGATCCAGCCCGGCCATCACGCAAACGGACCGTGCCGCAGGTCCCGGATCGACCTTTGCGCTGCCGGTATCGGCGAGCTGGGAGCCCGATCTCTGGGGGCGGGTGCGGCTTGCGGTCCAGAGCGCCACCGACAATGCGCAGGTGAACGCTGCGGACCTGGAGAACATCCGGCTCAGCGCCCAGGCCGCGCTCGCGACCGATTACTTCCAGCTGGCTGCGTCGTACATGCAGGAAGCGATTCTGACAAACACGATCGCGGATTACGAGAAAAATCTGGAGTTGACGACGAACCGGTATAACGGCGGTGTCGCCTCGAAGACCGACGTGGCGCTCGCGCAGACGTCGCTGGCAGGGGCGAGGGCGCAGAATACCGAGTTGCACGTGACGCAGTCCCAACTCCAGCATGCGATCGCCGTGTTGACAGGGCAGCCGCCCGCGGCGCTGGAGCTTAAGCCCGGGAAGATCAATGGACCGCCTCCGCCGATCCCGGTCGCGCTGCCTTCGCGGCTTCTCGAACGGCGTCCGGATATCGCGGCCAACGAGCGCCTGGTGGCGGCCGCCAACGCCAACGTCGGCCTCGCCGAAGCGGCCTTTTATCCGACACTGACGCTGAGCGCCAGCGCCGGATTTCTGAGCACCAATCTGCAGAGCCTCTTTACGTACGCCAGCCGCGCCTGGTCCGCCGGACCTGGCGTATCGCAGACTCTGTTCGATTTCGGCCGGCGGGGCGCGACGCTGCAGCAGACGGAAGCTGCCTATGATGCGACGGTAGCGTCGTACCGGGAGACAGTTCTGGAAGCTTTTCAGGAAGTCGAGGACAACCTTGCCGCGCTTCGATACCTTGCCGAGGAAGCCACACAGCAGCAGGAGGCCGTCGCCGCGGCCAACCAGTCCCTCGCTCTGGAAATCGATCGTTACAAGGCCGGAACGGACTCTTATCTGAACGTGATCGAAACCGAGACCATCGCGCTCAGCGACCAGCAGCAGGCCATCAACATTCTGCAACGCCGTATGGTGGCAGCGGTGAATCTGGTCAAGGCTGTCGGCGGTGGGTGGGATAGTTCGGCGCTTCCCAGTCCGGACGCCATCCGATCGGTTGCGCTGGCGGACCGGGACAGCACGGTGAACGTCTCCCAACCGCTCTCGAAGTAAGGGGTCCCCCCCCTTTCTTTTGGCGCCTCGGACGTGTATTATGCTCCTCAAAGTCCGAGGTGAACTTATGTTCGAAAGCCTTGACGAGCAGATCAAACGTGACGAAAAAGGGCAGTCCAGCACGAAGGAACGTGTGCTCCTGTACCTGGCGATTTCCGCCGCCTCGGTTTTGATTTTCGGCGGATTGATCCTCGCGGTACAGCACTTCCAGTAACGGACAGGGCAGGGAGGGGATCCTGCCTCGCAGCCGGCGTCCAGGGCCGGGCTGATGGCAGCTTTCGGCTTTGAGCATGGCCGGCGCCCTGAGTGTTGCCGGGTAGTCAATTCCGGCTCCCACGCTCAGGAGGGGGATTCACAGATTTTCGGCGGCTCCTGAGGCGTGTGCCTCGAATCGGCGGCGATCGGGTAAGCGGCGCCGGCCGGCAGCGGAGTCATGCCTGCGCGGTCGCTTCATCGCCCTGAAATCGTTAAATTCCCGTCCCGAGGTGGATTGCCGGCCCCGCGTCAGGCAGCGGGTTTCTTCAAATCGCAGTTGAACATCCAGGACACGCCGAAAGCGTCCCTGAGCATGCCGAACTTCGCGCCCCAGAACGTATTCTGGAGCGGCATGGTGACATTGCCGCCAGCGCCGAGAGCGTCGAAAGCCTTCGTGGCTTCCGCTTCATCGCTGAAATCCAGCATGACGTGCATGCCGGTTCCGCGGGACACGGGGCGGTCGGGGGGGTGTCGGCAAGCATGAGTTCGGCGCTGCCGATCTGCAGCACCGCATGCATGACGCGGTCCTTGTTTTCCGGCGCGACCTGGGCGCCGGGCATATCGCCGAAGCCCATCTTGCTTACGACCTTTGCCCCCAGGGCCCTTTCGTACAATTGAATCGCCTTCCGGGCATCTCCGTTGAAGTTGAGATAGGGATTGAGTCTTTTGATCGGCATTGTTTCTTCTCCTTTGTTTGCGTGTGAATCGGGCGCGTTGCTTTCAAAGATAGAGACACTGCCACGGGCGGAAAATCATCGCTCCTCTTGAAAAAAGCGCCCGCTTTTTGCCCGGTCGCGTGGCAGCATCCCCGCCCTCCGGATGCCCCGCGTGCAGCCTTCAGACAGGGTTTGGACGTCTCAGTTCCTGACCGGCGCAGGCTCTTCAGTCCATGAACCAGTCGCCAGCCGGCTTGACAAGATATTAAGCTACCCAAAGAGAAAGCGAAAAGACATGTCAAAGGCGATCTCCACTATTTGTGGCTTTTTTGTCGCGGCAGGTACGATGTGCGGAGCTATGACCATACCGCAATCATTCCCGGTCCTTCTGCATTCGGACGCGATTGTGGTTGGTTCAGCCACTGGAAACTTTTCAGTCTGGAGCAACTGCAGGGGGCACAAGTTTCATTCTGAAAATTGTACGCGTAGTGAAGGGCCGGTTCCCGGCTGGTCAGATCATCGTGAATTTCAGGGGCCCTGTCATTGTTGGGATTGGGGGAGTATCTCTTAGACCGGCAGTATCCGGCAATGGCATCTGGTTTCTGAAGCAGGTACCGGGGGGATGGGAATAATCCAGAATGG
>CAZXCO010000202.1:0-3853 GCA_964639095.1 uncultured Solibacteraceae bacterium | reverse complement strand
CGGGCCCACTCCGGCGCCAGATCGGAAATCCACGCGGGACTGATGTTGGCGACCACGAGATCGGCGAAGTCCGCCGGAAAGGCATCCGCGGAGCCCAGGGAAACAGGCACATGGACGCCTGCGCGCTCGAAATTTTCGCGCGCGACTGCAACCGCGTCCGGATCGTTGTCGTTCGCGTGCACGGCGCCCGCGCCCAGTTTGACCGCCGCTTCGGCCAGGATTCCGGAACCGGTGCCGACGTCCACGACGGTCATTCCCGGCTGGATGTGCCGCTCGATGGCTTCGAGACAAAGGCGCGTCGTCTCATGCGCGCCGGTTCCGAACGCGAGCCCGGCATTCACCTCGATGCGGATGCGGCCCGCGGGCGTCGGGTCGTCGCGCCACTCCGGGCAGACGAAGATGCGGTCGCCGATCTCCATGGGCTTCAGATACTCATGGGCGAACGCGACCCAGTCGCGCGTGTCGGCAGGTGTGGCCGCGCCGCCGAAGCGCGCCTCCATTTCGACTCTCCGGGCATCGTCGTCGAAGAAGACTCGAAGGGCCGTTTCGTCGAGTTCGACGATCCCGCTGCAGCCGGCCTCCCACAGTTCGGCGATCATCAGGTCCTTGTCTTGTTGCGCGTAATCGAGGTCGATTGAGAACATGTAAGTTAAATGAAAATCCAGGGAATGTTTGCGGCGGCGGCCACGCCGTTCGATCACACCGGCGCCTTGTATCGCGTCAAAGTCCAGCATAACTTCGAGAAGTGGTCGCGCACGTCGCTGGCCGGTTTTATTATCGGCTCGCTCGCGGGCGAAGGCCCGCTGCTCGGCGCGGAAGAAAAACTGGAGTTGTTGCGTCTGGCGGTTCCGGCGATCCCGGCGGGGCGCACCATCATCGCCGACGTGAGCGAGGAGGGCGTTCACGCTGCCGCGAAGCTGGCGCGCGCGTCGGCCGAAGCGGGCGCGCACGCGGTGGTGAGTTCCGTTCCGCACGAGTACCGCAATCTGATGTACGGCCCGGAGACGCAGATGCTCTATTTCCGCGCGCTGGCGGACCAGTCGCCGGTTCCGGTCCTCGTCCACAACGCGCCGCAGTTGACGGGCGTCGACGTGCTGCCGGAAACCATTGCGAAGCTGGCCGGCCATCCGAATATCGCCGGAGTCATCGAGACCGGGAGCCCTGTTTCGCGCATTGCGCAGATTCGTGCTGTCACGTCGAAGGAATTCGGCGTGCTTGCCGGCTCGGAATCGCAGGTCTGGGAGTCGCTGAAGCTGGGCGCAAACGGCGCCGCCCTGGCCTTCGCGAGCGCCGCCCCTTATGCGACCATCGCCATCTGGGAAGCATTCCGCACCCGCGAAGAAGAAGCCGGCCTCGACTGGCAGGGGCGCATCTCGCACCCCTCGATTCTGGTCACCGATATGTACGGCGTTCCCGGACTCAAGCACGCCATGGATCTCAACGGATATTACGGCGGTCCTCCGCGTCTGCCCTTCGTGCCGGTTTCGCGGGACGCGCGCTGCGAAATCGAAGAGGCTTTCCGCGACCTGAAAGGCTGAGCAGAGTCCGCCTTCCGACGGGGATCAAGCGGCGCCCGGCAAGGCGGCCAGTGCCGCGAGGGCTTCTTCGACGTGCCTCGCCGGCTCCGACTGCGACGAGAAGACATGACGGACGATTCCGTCGCGGTCGATCACGAACGTGACCCGTCCGGGGATCAGGCCGAAGGTCTTCTTCACGCCGAACAGTTTTCTTACGCGCCCGCCCTTGTCGGTCAGAAGCGTGAACGGCAGGTCGTACTTTGCGGCAAACTTCAAATGCGACTCCCCGGAATCGCCGCTGATCCCGAGAATCTCCGCGCCCTGCGCCCGAAATCGGGGCAGGTCGTCGCGGAACCGGCAGGCTTCGATCGTACAGCCGCTCGTATCGTCCTTTGGATAGAAATAGACGACTACCGGGCTTTTGCCGCGGTACTGGCTCAGCCGGACGGGATTGCCGTTCTGATCGGGTAATTCGAAATCGGGCGCGGCCGAACCGCTGGTGAGTGCGGGCATGTGTGGACCTCAGGGAATCGGAACCCGGTCATTGTGAAAACCGGCGTAATGGAGATCGTTTTCCATCATAAGGTCCGAGTTCACAAACTGCTGGTGGAATACGCGTTCCGGCACGAGACCGAACGGCGACGAGCCATAATCGACGGCAGATTCGGTACGGATCGTGAATTTTTTCGACAACTGCTCGGTAGTTCTCATCGTGATGCGCAGGGGAAGAAGGTCCTTCTGACGGAGCCATATCTCGCCCGCGGCGTTCTCCCGTTCTTCGGTGCGGTCTTTGAAGAAAGTGAGTCCCTGGTTGCCCGAAAGCTGGCGGTAGCGGAGCACCCTGACCGGCTCGCCTTCGACCTCACGGTCTGCGCCAGGCGTGAACTCGTAATCCGGCTGGAGCCGCCCGGTGAAAAGCAGGATCAACTGGCCGAAATCCGTCACTGCTCCTTCCATGCCTTCCTGATCGAGATCTTCCAGCAGACGGCGTTTGGTGCGGTCGTCATCCGATCGCAGCCCGATGGTCATGGCATGCCGCGCCTCGCCGGACCCGGTCACTGGCCGTCCGTCCATGGTGACGACCGTGCGGATCTCGTGCAGCACGCGGCCCTTGCCGGTGTTGTCGAGCGCATAACGGGAGACTACGTGATGCGTGCGGAAATCGCCCGGAAGCCGGAAGTCGAGGCTCTTGATGCGATCTTTTTTCCCGCGCAGGATCTCGACCGAACCGCGGCGGCCACGCTGATCGAGCGTCTCCTCCGCCGTTAATCCTGGCGCTGTGGCTGCGAAAGTCGCGGCGGCGCGGGCGAGCGCGTCCAGAGATTCGTCCAGCCCGGCGGGTTTCTGCGTGCACAGCAGAAGAGCGAAAACGGGCCACAGCATGCAGAGGCCAGTTTAGCTCTGTCCCGCGGGCCCGGATGACAGCAGAAAGGAAACGCCCTCGCCGGCGATCCGCTCCAGAACGTCCAAAAGCTCGTGATCGGAATCCAGCTCGACCAGCTTCACGTTCGGGCGCGCCGAAATGGCGCGCGAGTGTTCGATCGGCACCGTCTCGTCACGCACGCCGTGAAAAATGATTGCCGGCTGCGCGAAATCCGGCGCATCGGGATATTGGAGCGCATCTTCGATCAGGCCGTAATGCACACGCCGCATGCGGCGCTCGCCATAATGAAAGACTTCAAAATCAGGCGGCGCCGGCTTGCGCTGCCATCGCCGGGCGAACCCGAAGGCGGGCGCCAGCAGCACCAGTTTCGAGACTTCCGGATGCGCGGCGGCATACAACGACGCAACGAACCCACCCATGCTCGACCCGATCAGGCAGACCGGCTCCGAGCGGATTTCACGCTCCAGCACCCGCAGTTGTCCGGAAACGGTGAGATGCTCGAAGTCTCCGTCATCCATGGCCGGAATTTCGAGTGACGTCCCGCTCCGCGCCAGCCCGGCCCGGAATGCCTGCGCCTTGCTCGACTCCGGGCTCGACGCAAACCCGTGAGCGTAAACAAACCTCATCCCTCTTCACTTGTACTATGCGGGCGTTTGAGGC
This sequence comes from uncultured Solibacteraceae bacterium, assembly GCA_964639095.1. Taxonomy (GTDB): domain Bacteria; phylum Acidobacteriota; class Terriglobia; order Bryobacterales; family Bryobacteraceae; genus BOG-234. The sequence goes on along the minus strand of CAZXCO010000202.1, from coordinate 292 downwards.
GCGCGGGCCGGGCTCTCAGCCGATCATCACTTTGCGCGGGAACTGCCCGTTGTCTTCCAGGAAAGTCCTCTTGCGGCGAAGGTCCGCTTCCGGCGGCTGCACGTCCCCGTTTGCATCCGTCGCACGGGAGACCAGGGTATGCTCGCCCGGTGTTGCGCCTTCCCATCGATACGTAAAAAGCTTCCAGGAGTACCGGGTGTTGGCCGGATCCAGCTTTGCCTTCTGCCACGATCCACCGTCGATCTGGACTTCGACCGACTTCACCGGCGTTCCATCGTTCACGACGTATCCG
>CAZXCO010000201.1:0-2339 GCA_964639095.1 uncultured Solibacteraceae bacterium | reverse complement strand
GCGGCTACACCCTGAACGGCCGCAAGATGTGGATCAGCAACGCCGCCGAAGCGGGCCTGTTCGTCCTGTTCGCCAATGCGGATCCGGCGGCCGGTCACCGCGGCATCACAGCGTTTCTGGTCGAGCGCGATTTCCCTGGCTTCCAGGTCGGGCGGAAAGAGAAGAAACTCGGACTTCGGGCATCTTCCACCTGCGAGCTCATCCTCGATGGCTGCCGGGTCCCGCAACAAAATGTTCTCGGCGAACGGGGCAAGGGTTATAAAATTGCCATCGAGACGCTGAATGAAGGCCGTATCGGGATTGGCGCCCAGTTGTGCGGTCTGGCGCGAGGCGCGCTCGCGCACGCGACGAAATATGCGAAGGAGCGGAAGCAGTTCGGCAAACCCATCGCAGAGTTTCAGGCCGTGCAGTTCGATCTGGCGCGTATGGCGGTCGAGATCGAGGCGGCGCGCCTGCTGGTCTACAACGCCGCGCGGCTGCGCGACGCCGGTCTGCCGTTCGTGAAGGAGGCGGCCATGGCGAAGTATTATGCTTCAGATATAGCGGAAAGGGTCGCCTCGAAGGCGATCGAGATCCACGGCGGCGTCGGCGTCACGAACGACTACCCCGTGGAGAAGCTTTACCGGGACGCCAAGATCGGCAGAATCTATGAAGGGACCAGCAACATTCAGTTGCTCACCATAGCGAAGAAACTGCTCGGCTGATTTTCACGTCCAAGGAGACTGCGATGCGTTGTTTGATTGTCTTTTCCGTGCTTTCCTCCATGCTTTGTCCTCTGGCCGGCGCGGCGGACCTCTCGCCGGACGAAATCATCCAGAAATTTGCCGCCAAAGAAGCTGCGTTCCGCAAGGCCCGGGAGAGCTATACCTACAAGCAATCGGTCAAGGTCGAGGAACTCGATGGCAGCGGCAATGTGACCGGCAAGTGGGAAGAGGTTGAGGACATTACTTTCGGCCCCAACAAGGAGCGCGAGGAAAAGGTCACCTACGCGCCGCTCAATACGCTTCATAACATCCTCCTCACGCCTCTCGACATGCAGGACCTGCGAAGCGTTCAGCCATTCGTCCTCACGACCGACGAAATCGGCAAGTACGACATTCAGTATGTCGGCAAGCAGAAGCTGGATGAAATCGATTGCTATCACTTCACCGTGAAGCCGAAAAAGCTGGTCAAAGGGGAGCGCTATTTTGAAGGCGATATCTGGGTGGACGATCGCGATCTGCAGATCGTGAAGACTTACGGAAAGGGCGTCGGCATCCAGTCGAAGAACGACGCCTTCCCGATGTTCGAAACCTATCGCCAGCAGATCGACGGTAAATACTGGTTCCCCACCTACACACACGCGGACGATGTGCTGCACTTCAAGGACTCATCGCAGCGCGTGCGCATGGTGGTGAAATACGAGAACTACAAGCGGTTCGGTTCCGAGACGAATATCACGTTCGGTGACGAGGTTCCCGATACGCCGCAAAAGAAGTAGGCATGCTAGCATCGGCTTTTCATGCCGACAACCAAAATTACGATCAATCATGACGGCTCCGTCCGCGTTGACGGAGACTTCGAAATTCTCGATCCCGCGGGACAGCCGTTCGGCCTGGGCGGCCGGACGGTGATCGGCCTCTGCCGCTGCGGCCAGTCGCAGAACAAGCCTTTCTGCGACGGCTCGCACGCGCGCACGGGCTTCCAGCACAAGGTCGAGGCCCGCGACCTTCCCGCCCCGAAGCCGAAGATTTAGCTTCAGAAAACCAGTTTCGCCACCGCTGTATTGTCGAATTCATCCGTCGCGCGCACAGCGATCGTGTGTTCGCCCGGCGCCGGAGTTTTCAGGGTCAGCGAATAGTCGAGCGCCTGGGAATCGGAGAGCTTTGCCGACGGGTCCACCACGGTCCACGCGCCCCCGTCGATCGAATATTCGGCTTTCCGGATGATGCTCAGGGCATCGGTGGCATGCCAACGCACCACGCCTCCGGCGGCCGCCAGACCGGCGATCCGCGGCGGCGTATTGTCGATGGTAAACGGGTCGCTTTCCTCGTGCGCCGTCAAAGTCTCCGCGGGAGTATTGGAAGGCGCGTCGGAGGCCGTGATCCGCAGCTTGTACTTCCCGTCCGGAAACGCCGTGGAATCGAAAGAGAAGTATTTCTCCCGCACATTTTCGCGGAGAGAATGCCATTTCTGCTCGTTCACGCCGCGGATTTCGACGCCATAAATCAGCGCATCGCCGTTATCGTCCGAGGCGCTCCAGCGAGCCCCGATCGCACCCTTCGAATAACTCATGGAAGGTGTGACAGCGGATGCGGCAGCCGTCCTCGGCTTGCCGGGCGAAGGAGCGCCCAGGGGCG
>CAZXCO010000200.1:0-1740 GCA_964639095.1 uncultured Solibacteraceae bacterium | reverse complement strand
TCGCAGGCGGCTTTCGATCAGCTGCGCCAGTTCTCCGACGTTCTGCCATCCGGAGATTTCAGAACTGGTGAATTGGATGTCGAATGCCCGCTCGACGTCTGCATCGCGAGAGATCCGAAGGGGATCTACCGGCGGGCCAGGGAGGGCGCCCCTGGCGACGTGCCCGGATTGCAGGCGCCATACGAACCGCCGGCGCAGCCGGACGTGCTCGTGCACGGGGATAAGGAAGCTCCGGAAGCAGCCGCGCACCGCATTATCGCGAAACTCGAGGAGCGCGGGTTCCTCGCGGCAATTTGACAAGAGCCCGCTGTTCGCCGCTGCGTCACGCCGCGCAGGCCGCTTCGATTGACGCAGCGCAGCCTCGCGGCGCTGCCTCCCGGTACGTCTGGAAATTGCAGAGCAGGCACGCACACCGAATTGCGGACGTGTGTGGCGTTCCCCGTGCTGACCAGAAAGCGGAGGCCCCGAATGTCGGTTATCAACCGTTGGCTGGAATATCTCGACCGGAGACATATCCGTTACTCTCATTCCGTTCATCCTCGAGCCTTGACAGCGCTCGAAACCGCCGGCGCGGAAAGAATGCCGGCTCACGAGCTGGCAAAGACCGTCGTCTACGCCGGCGATGCAGGCTTTGGAATCGCGGTGGTGGCCGCCGATGATCTTGTGGATTTCCCGAGGCTCGGCCGTCTGCTGGGCCTTTCTTTCATCCGTCTGGCGACGGAATCGGAACTCACCGATCTTTTTCCGGATTGCGAACTCGGCGCCATGCCCCCGTTCGGCGATGCCTGCAGACTGCCGGTGGTCGTTGACACCGACATTGCAGGAGACTTCATTGCTTTCACCATCGGAACGCACCAGGACATGGTGCGCATGAGTTTCGCCGATTTCCAGCGCCTGGCGAGCCCCGAGATCGCCCCGATTGCCCTGAGCCGGATGCTGATCTGAAAAAAGCGCAGCCGCACTCTCCCCCAAGCGGCAGCGCCAGGGATCCACACAAGGAACGATGTATGCTGACTCACGACGATTTGACAAAACTGGCTGCTGTTTCCGGCCCCTGTCTGACTATCCTTCAACCTTTGCGTGGGGCGGGCCTGCAACTCGCCGACCCCTCCGTGGGCATCAGAGCCGCGATTCAGCAAGCCGAACAACTGTTGACCGAAAAGGGATTCGCCGCAGCCGAGCGCGACGAGATGCTGGGCCCGGTGCGGAAGGTCGCCTCGAATACGGACTGGAGGGGCAGGACCGGGAGCCTGGTGGCATTTCGCGCGCCAGGCTTCACCATGGTCAACTTCTGGCCCGACGCGCTGGCGCCGAGAGTGCATTTCGCGGAAGAATTCCTGATATTGCCCCTGTTGCCGGGGATTCTCAGCGAACGCGACTTCTGGCTTCTCGCGCTCAGCGTGAAACAAGTACGGCTGTTCCGCGGTTCCGTCGATCATCTCGCCGAAGTCGCTCTGCCACCGGGTGTCCCGCAAAGCCTCGTCGGCTATGAAGAATTCGACCCGCCGGACCACACGCTCAGAAATCGTTCGAGCGCCGGGCCGTCGGTCGGAGGCATGAAGGGGGTTCCGTTCAGCACGTCCACCGCGTATGAAGTCACGCCGGACTATTTGCACGATTTCTTCAAGGCGATCGATCGTGGAATCCGCGCACTCCTGATGGGAGACCAGCACCCCCTGATCCTCGCCGCGGTCCCGCGCGAGCTGGCGATTTACCGGAAGGTGAACACCTACTCGCCGT
>CAZXCO010000199.1:0-4605 GCA_964639095.1 uncultured Solibacteraceae bacterium | reverse complement strand
TAAACCCCGCGGACGCGCGCCGGTCCCAGTGCGCGCAGGCAGAGCGTGAAAGCCACTGTCGAATCGACGCCGCCGCTGACGAAGAAGAATACGTTCCGGTCGCCCACGCATTCGCGGATCCGGTCTTCAATCAGGGCGATTCGCTGCCCGGGATTCCAGTCTTTCGTGCAACCGCAGATGTTGAAAACGAAATTTTCGAGAATCCGGGCGCCCTGAGTCGTGTGGATGACTTCCGGGTGGAACTGTACGCCGTAGATCCGGCGGTCCGGGTCTTCGATCGCCGCGGTCTCGCAGGTGGAAGTCGTCGCCAGCACGCGGAAGCCGGGCGGCGGCGCGGTGACGATATCGCGATGGGACATCCAGATCTGCTGGTGGTCGTCGACGCCCCGCAGCAGAGGGGAGCCGTTCACACCGAGGAGATCCAGAATCGCCAGCCCGAACTCACCCTTGTCGCCCTTCCGCACGGATCCGCCCAGCAGTTGTGCGATCAGTTGCTGGCCGTAACAGATTCCCAGCACCGGCTTGCCCGCCGTGAGGGTCCCAGGATCCACGACGGGGGACGAAGCTTCATAGACGCTGTGGGGGCCGCCCGAAATAATCACGCCCCGCGCGTTCCGCAGTTTGTCGGCGGAGACTTCGCTCGGCAAAACTTCGGACGAGACTCCGAGTTCCCGTACCTTGCGGGCGATGAGGTGACAATACTGGCCGCCGGTATCCAGTACGGCGATCTGCGCGGATTTTGCAGTCAAGAGATGGCTGTTACTTTCGCGTCCTCTCGGCGATGATCTTGCGTGCGTTGGCCGTCAGGGCCGCGGCTTTGGGCATCGCCTCGATGGCCTGTTCGACCTCCGGGTCGGTCTTGATCTCGTACTTGCGGCTCTCATCGACGCTGAACGCTGTCTTGTAAATCTCGGCCTGAAGACGCCGCCTGACCCAGTCGTAGTCTTTCGTGAAATCCGCCTCCGAGAACTCGACCTTCTGCTGGAGGAGGTAGTTATGGAGATCGTCCATCGTCGCCGTATCCACGTTCCAGCCCGCCGGCAGTTTGTCCTGATGCACGGCGAAGAAGTGGCGCGTGTAATCCGGCAATTCGTACTTCACCAGCAGTTCTGTCTCGAAGACGTCAAGCTTCGGCGGCATATATTTCTCGTCAGGCGAAATTCCGCCGCCGCCGTATACTACACGGCCGCTGTCCGTGCTCTTGACATCTGCGAGATTACGTGTGGCGGTGTTGTTCCGGTAGTAATAATCGAAGAACGAAACGTTCGTGTAATCCCGCTGGATCAGGCGTCCGCTTGGCGTGTAATATTTCGCCGTGGTGAGCGCGAGCCCCGTATTCTCCACCAGCGGATAGACCGTTTGCACGAGGCCTTTACCGAACGTGTTGTCCCCGAGAACCCAGGCGCGGTCGTGGTCCTGCAGAGCGCCGGACACGATCTCGGCGGCCGAGGCGGAGTTGCGGTTCACGAGCACCACAATCGGATAGTCGCGCCCGTGGTTGCCGTTCCTGGCGGTGTACACGTGTTCGGCCGAGGCGCGGCCCTTGTGCGACACGATCACGTCTCCCTTCGGCAGGAAATGATCGCCCACCGCGACCGCTTCGTTCAGCAGTCCGCCGGGATTGTCGCGCAGATCGAGCACCAGGCCCTTGAGGTGATCCTCATCCATAGCCTTCAGATCCTCTTCCATCTCGTGGCTGGTGGTCTCATTGAACTGCTCCAGCTTGATGTAGCCGATCTGAGGTTTGAGCAGAAAAGCATCCGGAACGCTCTTCCGGCTGATCTCGTCGCGAACGATGTTGAACACCAGCGGCTGGGGCGAGCCTTCGCGCGCCACCTTGATCTGCACCGGCGTCCCCTTGGGGCCTTTCAGCAGGTCTGCAACCTTCGTGGAGTCGAGATTGTCCGTCGGCGTGTCATTCACCATGACGATGACGTCGCCCGGGCGTAAGCCAGCCTTGTAAGCCGGCGAGCCGACGAACGGCGCGATCACGATGGTCTTGCCATTTCTCCCCTGCACCTGCATGCCGACGCCATAGTAGTGCCCGCGCTGGTCTTCCCTCAGAGCCTCGAGATCTTTGGGATCGAAGAAATTGGAGTGCGGATCAAGCGTCCGCAGCATTTGCGGGATGGCGCCCTTGTAAATCGCCCGGTCGGGATTCACGGGATCTGCGAAGTTCTGTTCGACCGTCGCGTAGACCTTCGTGAACTCCTTCATGCTCGTCTTGACGTCGTCATCGGAACTGGCGGCGGAAGCGACTTCGAGGCGGGGACCATACATTCCGCCGATTACAGCGGAGCCTAAAACCAGAAGTGGGATGAGATAGAGAGACCGGCGATTTTTAGCCATGCCGACGAATGACCGTCCTTGGTTAGCAGTATAGCAATGAAAATGCAATCCCAAGAGATTGGACGCACCCCGGGAACATCCGGGTACCTGCCGCGGGCAAAATGCGCCGACGGGGCAGGAACACACCGAGCGGATTCCCACGGAAGGCGTGGCGCCGTATTCCCGGCCCTGACAAATTATTCGAGTTTTCGCGTGAAATGCGCGGGCTGCCCCAAACTGGCCCTCAGGGCGCCAGACTCCACCGGACCGTACATCGCTTCTGCGTCCCCGGACGTTTGTTCACAAGTACGAGTCTTTGCGTATTTCCCGCCCCCGGCAGCAGGCGCGTGTCCCAGGTCTTCGCATCGTAATCCAGATGCAGATTGCCCGGCGGCAGATTGGGGAACACATATTCCCCGTTCTGCGGAATGGGCGCTCCACTGCATTCGAGAGTGCCGGACCTGGGCCCGCTATACGGCAGCAGGGGAGCCGGCGCAGGCGCAACGGGCGCCGACGGAGGTGGAGGCGGAAAATCGGTTTCGAGCGCCGGATGCGACCCATCCACATGCAGACGCCGCGAGGGCCGCGACGGCTGATCCGAAAGCGGGATCCGCGCGTCGTCCGCAGAACGCGGCCGAGGCGTATCGCCTTCATCCAGTCCGAGTTCCCGCTGCCACCTCTGCGCACGCCAGGCTCTTTCCTGATCGCCGCTGCGCGCCTCCTGCCCGAGCACCCGCGCAGCCGGCTGCCGGTATTGGGCAAGGATCCGGCGGGCCCGGTCATTCCAGACATCCGTATCCGGCATATCGATCAGAATCCGGCAGACGGTCTCGCCTTCGGCCTCGGACAACATGGGAGACTGGCCGAGCAGGTCGTCGAGAAACGGTTTGGCGCTCGCGGGATAGCGCGACATCAGTTCCACAAACATGGCGGCGTTTTCGGACCGGAATGTCGCCTCGCGCCGCTGCCGCCAGGAAAATTCGACCACAGCCGAAGCCACGCGCGGATCGGCCAGAGGCTTCATCACCAGAGTGAGATTCGCCCGGCTGTCCTTTTGCCACGCGGCGATCAGTTCTTCATCGAACAGATCCCGGTACCAGATCAGCAGACCCGAGATGGTGGAAACCGTCTGCTGCAGGTTATTCGCGTCGACTTTTTCAAGCAGAGTCCGGAATTTCTGCCGCGCGGCAGCGGCGGAAACCGGAGGCGGACCGACCTCTTTAAACTGGGCATCCGCCGCCATGCCACTGGCAAAAAATGCGAGAACGATCCAAGGATGAAATGAAATAAGACGATTCACGCTCTTGAATCCGATAAATAAGGACGTCTTCCGATTGTAGCGGCGCCCGGCTCGCGCATTACAGCGGAATGTTTCCGTGCTTCTTCGCCGGCGACGTATCGACTTTCGTCTCGAGCATTCTGAGCGACCGGATCAGGCGCGCCCGGGTTTCGTGCGGCTCGATCACATCGTCAACGAACCCGTGTTCCGCCGCCACGAAAGGGCTGGCGAAGCGTTCGTTGAATTCGGCGATTTTCTGCTGCCGAAGATCCCCGTTCGTTCCATTCAGTTCGCGTCGATAGACGATGTTGACGGCTCCTTCCGCGCCCATCACTGCAATTTCGGCCGTCGGCCATGCCAGGTTAACGTCCGTACGAATGTGCTTCGAGCCCATCACGCAGTACGCCCCGCCGTAGGCTTTGCGCGTAATCACCGTAATCTTCGGAACCGTCGCCTCCGCGAAGGCGTAGAGCAGCTTCGCGCCATGGCGGATGATGCCTCCGAATTCCTGTTCGGTGCCGGGCAGAAAGCCGGGCACGTCCTCAAAGGTGATCAGCGGAATATTGAACGCATCGCAGAACCGGACAAAACGGGCCCCTTTCACCGATGAATTGATGTCGAGGCATCCGGCGAGAACGGCCGGTTGATTGGCGACAATGCCGACCGGCCGGCCATCCAGCCGCGCAAAGCCCACCACCAGATTCTGCGCCCAGTGCTCCTGCACTTCGAAAAACCAGCCGTCGTCCACCACGCGATGAATCACGTCCTTGATGTCGTAAGGCCGGTTCGATGCGGCGGGCACGATTGTATCCAGCGCGGCATCGGCCCGGTCGACAGGATCCGTGCACGTCTGGCGCGGCGGATCTTCTCTGTTGTTCTGCGGTAGAAAACTGAGAAGCTCGCGAATCATCTGTACGCACTCGGCGTCGTCGCGCGCGATGAAGTGCCCGACGCCGCTCACCGAGTTGTGCGTCATGGGTCCGCCCAGTTTCTCTTTC